>JAIRYB010000247.1 GCA_031267955.1 Spirochaetaceae bacterium
GTTGTTTTTTGAAATGATTGCCGGCGCTGTTGCGCCGGGAAATATTGGTCGTACTGTTCGGCTTGCCTGGGGAGGTGTAGTAGAAGAAATTTGTAAAATACCTCTGGGCGGCCGGCAGTGCGGAATATCGATACTCCAAACCGATCATCGGGAAGGCGGGTTTCGTGACTGTCGTTATAAAAACCCGGCTCTTCCGCAGCCCGGCGCTGCCGGATTGCACGCGAAGGCGGTGATGAGATAGGTGGAACTGGACTGATCTTAAACCGGGCGCGTTCTTGCGTTTGGCTAATTTCCATTCATGTTTTGCCTGTCTGTAAATTCCTCCCGCCCCATACCGGTTGTTCCGGAACCTTGTTTCGGGGCTGGAAGTTTTAGATGATGGCCTTGCAATTTTTTGGATGTTTGGCTATACTACATACCCCATACGTTGGGATATGACTTAAATCTAGTATTTAGATTAAATGTCTTTATGAGGAGGACATGGAATGGCAAAAGATAAGTTTAACCGTACAAAAACCCATATGAACGTCGGGACAATCGGCCACGTAGATCACGGTAAGACGACGCTTTCAGCGGCTATCACCATGTATTGCGGCAAGCATTACGGTGATAAGATCATGAAATTCGACGATATCGACAACGCGCCGGAAGAGAAAGCCCGCGGTATCACTATTAACACCCGGCATCTGGAGTACCAGTCGGACAAGCGGCACTACGCCCATATCGACTGCCCCGGGCACGCCGACTATATCAAGAACATGATTACCGGCGCGGCCCAGATGGACGGGTCCATCCTGGTCGTTTCCGCCCCGGATTCGGTCATGCCCCAGACCCGCGAGCATATCATCCTGGCGCGCCAGGTCGGCGTTCCCAGCATGATTGTCTTCCTGAACAAGGTGGACCTGGTGGACGATCCCGAGCTTCTGGAACTGGTCGTGGAAGAGATCAAGGACGTGCTTACCGCCAACGGTTTCCCCGGCGACGAGATTCCCATTATCCAGGGTTCCGCTTTCAAGGCTATGGAAGCCCTCAACAGGGGCGAGGAGAACGAAGATACCGATTGTATCAAAGATCTCCTGGCGGCCATGGACAGCTATTTCCCCGATCCGGTACGGGACAGCGACAAGCCCTTCCTGATGCCTATTGAAGACGTGTTCACCATTCCCGGCCGCGGCACGGTCGTTACCGGTAAAGTGGACCGGGGCATCCTTAAGCTGAACGAGGAAATTGAGATCGTCGGTATACGGCCTACCAAGAAGACCGTTGTTACCGGCATCGAGATGTTCAACAAGCTGCTGGACGAAGCCCAGGCCGGCGATAACGTGGGTACCCTGCTCAGGGGTATAGAGAAGAAGGAAGTAGAGCGCGGCCAGGTTTTGGCCAAGCCCGGCTCCATTACCCCCCACAACAAGTTCAAGGGCCAGATATACTGCCTTTCCAAGGAGGAAGGCGGGCGGCACAGCCCGTTCTTCAAAGGCTACCGGCCCCAATTTTATTTTAGAACTACGGATATCACCGGCACGGTTGATCTTCCCGAGGGCAAGGAAATGGTCATGCCCGGTGATAACACCGAGATCCTGGGTGAATTGATACACCCCATCGCCATGGAGAAGGGGCTTCGTTTCGCTATCCGGGAAGGTGGTAAAACCGTCGCTTCCGGCCAGGTCACCGAGATTATCGAGTAACAAGCTGAGTACAGGCAGGATGATGGCGTTTTGGCCCGGCCGGAACGCCGTCTTGTTATCCTCAGGAGGAATAATGGCTAAGGAGCGAATTCGCGTGCGGTTGCGCGGTTTTGATGTAGAGCTGATAGACCAGAGCGCGAAATCCATAGTGCAAACGGTTCAGAAAGCAGGGGCCAAGGTCACCGGCCCCATTCCCCTGCCGACCCGTTTTAACAAGATCACGGTGCTTCGTTCACCCCACGTGAACAAGAAATCCCGGGAGCAGTTTGAAATGCGGACCCATAAACGGCTGATCGACATCATCGATCCTTCGTCCGAGGTTATGGATTCCCTGATGAAGCTTGAACTCCCCGCCGGTGTGGATGTTGAGATAAAACAATAGTTTTTATTGTGTAATAATTTAGCGGCAGACGGCTCCGGGACCACGGGGTAGCGTGCCGGAATTTTTGGAGCGAACAATGTTGGGGCTTTTAGCCAGAAAAGTGGGGATGACCCAGATATTTGACGACGAGGGTAACCTGGTTCCGGTTACGGTTATCCGTATCGATCCGAATACAGTTATCGCCCGGAAAACCCAGGAAAAAGACGGTTATGCCGCGGTACTTCTGGGTATTGACGATCTTAAGCCTGCCAGGGTAAGCAAGCCCTACAAGGGCCAGTTTCCCGAAACCATTACCCCTAAAAAGCGGATTAAGGAATTTCGGGATTTTGAAAAGGAAGTCGCCGTGGGCGACGCCATAGGCGCGGAGCTTTTCGAAGGCGCCCGCTATGTGGATGTCTCGGGTATTTCCAAGGGAAAGGGCTTCCAGGGCGTTGTGAAGCGCTGGGGTTTTGCCGGCGGGCGCCATACCCACGGTTCCAAATTCCACCGCGAACCCGGTTCGACCGGCCAGTCCACCTATCCCCACAAGACCTTTAAAAACGTAAAGCTTCCCGGCCGTATGGGGCGGGAAAGAACGACGGTCCTCAGCCTCAGGGTAATCAAGGTTGATGCCGGGAAACAGCTTATCATGGTTCGCGGCGCGGTACCCGGGGTAAACCAGGGGATCGTGGTGGTCAGGGCCGCGGTAAAGAGATAGCGGGGATGATGATGAATCGCACAGTGTATTCCATTGATGGAAAAGAAAAGGGAAGCATAGAGCTGGACGATACTGTCTTCGGCCTTCCGGCGAATAACGACGTGATCTGGTACGCCATTAACAACGAGCTTGCCAACAAACGCCTGGGAACCGCCAGTACCAAGGACAGGGGAGAGGTTCACGGTTCCAACGCCAAGCCCTACAAACAGAAAGGGACCGGCCGCGCCCGCCGGGGCGACAAAAAATCCCCGATCATGGTGGGGGGCGGTACCATATTCGGCCCCAAACCCCGGGATTTTTCCTATTCCATCCCTAAAAAGGCCAAGCGCCTTGCGCTCAAGACTATTTTGAGCCTGAAAATTCAAAGCGATAACCTTAAGATCGTAGAAGATTTTTCAGTGGAGACCGGGAAAACAAAAGATCTTGCCGGAATCCTCAGGAATTTCGGGGAGGCGGAGCGGACGGTTATCATCCTTAAAGACGATGACAACAAGGTAAAGCGGGCCGGGGCCAATATCCCCTGGCTTTCCTTCCTCTCCTATAACCGCTTGCGGGCCCACGATCTGTTCTACGGCCGCCGGGTGCTGCTCCTGGAATCCGCGGCGAAGAACCTCAATGCCTTTTACGGCGGGTCCGGCTCCCTGTCGGACAGCGATACGCCAGACGATGAGCCGGCTGTTGCCCAGGAGGTTTCCGAATGATTTACGAAAATATTCTCATTGAGCCGGTGCTGTCCGAAAAGGCGAATCTTTTGCGTGAACAGGGCAAATACGTGTTTAAGGTTGATCCGAGGGCCGACAAGATACAGATCAAAGAGGCGGTGCGCCGGCTTTTCAACGTGCACCCGGTTTCCTGTACGGTCATGGTGGTCGGCGGCAAGCCCAAGCGGCAGCGCTACAAGAAGGGGTACACCGCGACCTGGAAGAAGGCCATAGTCCGGCTTTCCAAGGACGAGAAGATCCCGCTGTTCGAAGGGGTATAAGGAAAGATCATGGGTATCAAGACATACAAACCGATTACCGCCGGTATGCGCCAGCTTATAAGCCTCGATTTTTCCGAGCTTACCAAGGGCGCCAAACCGGAAAAATCCCTCACCGAGGGAAGGGCCGAGCGGGCGGGCCGCGACTGGAACGGCCGGATCAGCGTCTGGCACAAGGGCGGCGGCCACAAGCGCCGCTACCGGGCCATTGACTTTAAACGGGACAAGCTCGGCGTCCCCGGCAAAGTCGCCACCATTGAGTACGATCCCAACCGGAGCGCCAATATCGCGCTTATCAAATATACCGACGGCGAAAAGCGCTACATCCTTGCCCCGAAGGGGCTGGCGGTCGGCGCCGTTATAAAAGCCGGGCCTGACGCGCCCATCGAGGCGGGGAACGCGCTGCCCCTGGAGAACATCCCCCTGGGCTTTACAGTGCACAATATCGAACTCACCCTGGGAAGGGGCGGACAGATGGTCCGTTCAGCCGGCGCCGGCGCCCTAATCGCGGCAAAAGAGGGCGACTACGTCACCGTCAAGCTGCCTTCGGGCGAGATGCGCATGGTTTTTAGGAAATGTTACGCGACCATCGGGACCGTGGGGAACGAGGACCACATGAACACCCGCTTCGGCAAGGCCGGCCGGAAGCGCTGGCTCGGGGTAAGGCCGACGGTCCGCGGCATGGCGATGAACCCGGTCGATCACCCCCACGGGGGCGGTGAGGGCAAGAGCAAGGGTATCCACCCGGTGACCCCCTGGGGCCAGCCGACCAAGGGGTACAAGACCCGCAACAAGCATAAACCTTCGTCCCGGTTTATCGTAAGCCGCGGCAAGAAAAAATAAGGGGTAAGGATGTCGAGATCCATTAAGAAGGGGCCTTTTATTGAGAAGAGCCTTTATAAAAAGGTGCTGGAGATGAGTAAGTCCGGGGAAAGGAAGATGATCAAGACCTATTCCCGCTGTTCTACCATCATTCCGGAGATGGTAGGCGGGACGATCTCCGTTTACAACGGGAAGACCTGGGTTCCGGTGTATATCACGGAAAACCTGGTCGGTCACAAGCTAGGCGAATTTTCGCCTACCCGTATCTTCCGGGGCCACGCCGGGTCCGACAAGAAAGCGGCAAAGGGTTAAATCATGGCGGAAACAAAGACAAAGCCCGGCTACCGTGCGGTAGCAAAATACATGCTTGCCTCGCCCTATAAGATGCGGCCGGTGGCGGACCTGATCCGCCGCAAGCCCTATCCCGAGGCGATGTCCCTGCTCGAGAATATGCCCCACCGCAGCGCGAGGATCATCAGGAAGACGCTCAAATCCGCGGCGTCCAACGCGCTCAGCAAGAACAAGCAGTTGGACGAGGATATGCTTTACGTGAAGGAGATACTGGTGGACGAAGGCCCCCGGATGAAGCGGATCTGGTTCCGCGCCCGGGGAAGGGCGGATATGCTTCTTAAAAGGATGTGCCACGTGACTGTAGTAATTGACGAGGTGCGGGCCTCCGGTGCGCCGCAGGCTAATAGTTCTTCAAGAAAGGCGGGGGAGTAAGGTGGGACAAAAAGTAAACCCGATCGGATTGAGAGTCGGAGTCAACAGGACCTGGGGTTCCCGCTGGTATGTAGATCCCAAAGAATATGCCAATACCCTGCACGAGGATCTTAAGATCCGGAAACTTATCGCGCAGATGCCGGAAACCAAGGGCGCGGATATCGCGGAACTGGAAATTATCCGGCATCCCCAGCGGATCACCATTGTCATCCATACCGCCCGGCCGGGGGTCATCATCGGCGTCAAGGGCGCGAATATCGAGAAGATAGGGATGGAACTGCAGAAGCATGTATCCAGGAAGGTCCAGATCAAGATCAAGGAAGTGAGGAACGCGGATAGCAACGCCCAGATCGTCGCCCAAAACATATCGCGCCAGCTCCTCGCCCGGGGTTCCTTCCGCCGGACCATGAAGCAGGCCATCAGCAACGCCATAAAGAAGGGCAACGCCCAGGGCGTCAAGATACGGCTTTCCGGGCGTCTCGGCGGCGCGGAAATGTCTCGCACCGAAGAGGCGAAGGAAGGGAGAATACCCCTCCACACTTTGCGCGCCGATATAGACTACGGTTTTACTGAGGCGCATACCACTTTCGGGGCTATCGGCATCAAGGTATGGGTTTACAACGGTATGAAGTACGGCAAAGAGCAGAAAGAGGACGCGGGCGTTCTGGTCCGCAAACAGCGCCGCCAGGGCGAGCGGTCCGAACGCGCATCCGCGAGGAGCTAAAGAGAGGAGTGTATGTTAAGTCCTAAGCGTGTAAAATTCCGGAAGGTGCAGCGGGGCAATATGCCCGGCAACGCCACCCGGGGCAATACGGTGATCTTCGGCGAATACGGCCTGGTAGCCATGGACCGGATGTGGATAACCAACCGGCAAATCGAGGCGGCCCGTATTGCCATGAACCGGCATATAAAGCGGGGCGGCAAGCTCTGGATACGCATTTTCCCGGACAAGCCTTTTTCCAAGAAACCCGCGGAAACCCGCATGGGCAAGGGCAAGGGGGCGCCGGAGTACTGGGTGGCAGTGGTCAAGCCCGGTACGGTGATGTTCGAACTGGGCGGTGTTGACCGGAATTTGGCCGAGGAGGCGATGGTTCTGGCCGGCGCCAAACTTCCGATCAAGACAAGGTTCGTAGCCCGTTCCGATTTTGAGCTGGGTTTGTAGCCCTGGTGTAAGGGGAAAGTATGAAGAATTCGTTTAAAAATTTGAGTTTTGCGGAACTCAAGGCCAAGCGCGATGAACTCAACAGGAAGTACATGGAGTTCCGTTTCAAGATCGTCATCGGCCATGTGGAGAACCCGCTCCAGAAGCGTACCATGCGCAGGCAGATCGCCCGGCTTAATACGCTGATCCATGCCCAGGAGAAAGCCCAGGCCCTGGAGAAACTGGCCGCCAAGGCCTGATACCGGCCCGGTAATGAGGAAATAAAATGGCAGAAGATACGGCAAAGCCCGCGAAAAGCGGCAAGAAAGAATTTGTGGGGATCGTAAAAAGCGACAAGATGGACAAGACCATCGTGGTAGCGGTGGAGACCACTACGCTTCATCCGTTGTACAAGAAGTACGTGAAGCGGGTTAAGAAATTAAAGGCTCACGACGAGGCCAACGACGCCAAGACCGGCGACCGGGTCCGGGTGGTTGAATGCCGGCCTGTCAGCAGGGAAAAATGCTGGAAACTGACGGAGATTGTCGAGCGCGCGCGTTAGGTAACGCTAAAGTGTTACGCTCTAAGGGGTGTGGTTTAAATGATCCAGGTAGAGACTTTCCTGAATGTGGCCGACAATTCAGGCGCCAAGATAGCCCAGTGTATTAAGGTTCTTGGCGGATCAAAGCGGAAGTATGCGAGCATCGGCGATATTATCGTTGTGGCGGTCAAGGACGCCCTTCCCACCTCGGCGATAAAGAAGGGCTCGGTAGAAAAGGCCGTTGTTGTGCGGACCCACAAGGAGTACCGCCGGGGCGACGGCACGTATATCAGATTCGATGACAACGCCTGCGTGATCATCGATGCGGCGCAGAACCCGAAAGGGAAGCGCATTTTCGGGCCGGTTGCCCGGGAATTGCGGGAAAAGGGGAACTTTATGAAGATCGTTTCCCTGGCCCCGGAAGTTTTGTAGGAGCGGGATCATGGCTGAAACAGCGCATAAATTCAAGCTGAAGAAAGAAGACACGGTCCAGATTATTGCCGGGAAAGACAAGGGCAAGCGGGGCCGTATTCTCAAAATACTGAGGGACAAGGACCGGGTGCTGGTCGAAGGCGCCAATATCGTCAAGAAGGCGAAGAAGCGCCGGAACCAGCAGGACAGGGGCGGAATCGTCGAGATAGAGGCCCCGATCCATTCTTCCAACCTGATGATAATCTGCAAAAAATGCGGGCCTACCCGGATTGGGTACAAGATCGAGGGGGAGAATAAAACCCGTATTTGCAGAAAGTGCGGGGAGGCTCTGTAATGGCTAAATACGAACCGCGTTTGAAGAAAATTTACCGGGAGCAGTTTGCCCAGGAACTGTTTAAGGAATTCGGCTACAAGTCGCCCATGCAGACCCCCAGGCTGGAAAAGATCGTGGTCAGTATGGGCGTCGGCGAGGCGCTCCAGAACAAGAAACTTTTGGACGCCGCTATTGACGACCTTACCCTTATCACCGGCCAGAAGGCGGTGAAGACCAAGGCGCGCAAGAGTATCGCCAATTTCAAAATAAGGGCCGGCCAGGAAATCGGCGCGAAAGTTACCCTTAGGGGGGCGATGATGTACGAATTCCTCGACCGGCTGGTAAATGTTGCCCTGCCCCGCGTTAAGGACTTTAGGGGTGTAAACCAGAACGCCTTTGACGGGCGCGGGAACTACGCGCTGGGCATAACCGAGCAGATCATCTTCCCGGAAATTGATTTTGACAAGATTGAGCGGGTGGCGGGACTCAATATCGTAATCGTCACCACAGCCCGGACGGACGCGGAGGCGAAAGCCTTCCTGGCGAAGTTCGGAATGCCCTTCAGGAAGTAGGAGGTATTATGGCAAGAAAAGCGATGATCATTAAGGCGCTCAGGACGCCCAAATATAAAACCCGGAAGGTGAACCGCTGCCGGATCTGCGGAAGGGCCCGCGGGTATCTGCGTAAATTTGAAATGTGCCGCCTCTGTTTTCGCAAGCTGGCGAGCGAGGGGCTTATTCCCGGTGTCACAAAATCAAGCTGGTAGGAGATAAGGATGAGTGTTTCTGATCCCGTTGCGGATATGCTGACCAAGATCCGGAATGCCGGAATAGCAAAACATGAAAAGGTTGATATCCCTACCTCCAGGCTGAAGCTCGAAATCGTCAAGATTTTAAAAACCGAAGGGTATATCAAGAATTTTAAGAAGGTCAACCAGGAGGGCGCCAATACCATCCGGGTTTTCCTAAAGTACGATGAACAGACCGGGCCGATAATCCATGGCATGGAAAAGATATCCAAGCCGGGCCGCCGCGTGTACATGGGCTATAAAAGTATGCCCAGGGTTTTCAACGGCTACGGAACCCTGATCGTCTCCACGTCGATCGGGGTGACGACCGGCAAGAAAGCCGCCGAAAAAAGAGTCGGCGGCGAGATTATCTGCACGGTCTGGTAAGAGGGATAATATGTCGCGTATCGGTAAAATTCCGGTTAAGGTTCCCGGCGGTGTCAAAGTGAGTTTTCAGGACGAGCTTATCACCGTGGAAGGGCCCAAGGGGAAACTAACCCAAAAGTATCATCCGGTGATAAGTTTTGAAGCCAGGGGCGAGGAGATTATCGTAAGCCGCGCCAATGAGGAAAAGCAGACCAAGGCCTATCACGGCCTCTACCGGAATCTGCTCAGCAACATGGTAACCGGGGTTTCCGCGGGCTTTACCAAGACCCTGATCATCACCGGCGTCGGTTACCGGGCGGAGATCCAGGGCAGCCTCATTTCAATGAGCCTGGGCTATTCCAGCGATGTCTACGTGGGTATTCCCGAGGGAATCACGGTTACTTCCGACGCGCCGGGCAAGCTGGTGATCAGCGGGATTGACCGGCAGCGGGTCGGCCAGTTTGCCTCGGATATACGCAGGCTCAGGGCCCCCGAGCCGTACAAGGGCAAGGGAATCCGCTATGATGATGAGAAGATCCGCAGAAAAGTTGGCAAGTCGGGCGTCAAGTAGCGCGGGCTTTGCTGCCCGGCGCGGTATGAACGCGGTACGAGATTGAGGAGAATGGATATTTATGCTGCCAAAGATGATTGAAAAGGACCGGAAACGGCTCAAGAGGAAGGTGCATATCCGCAAACGTATTTCCGGAACCGCCGAAAGGCCCCGGATGACCGTTACCCGGAGCAACCGCAGGCTGTCGATCCAGGCGATCGACGACGTTAAGGGGCATACCCTGGTTTCAGCTTCCACCCTGGAAAAGGATCTGCGTGACATCAAGGCTACGGTGGAAGGCGCCGGCAAGCTGGGGGAGATCATGGGGAAAAGGCTTCTGGAAAAGAACATCAGCGAAGTGGTTTTTGACCGGAATGGTTATTTATATCACGGCGTCGTTAAGGCGATTGCCGAGGGCGCCCGGAAAGCCGGGGTCAAGTTCTAGGGGGCGGAATGTCAGACGTACAGGAAAGACATGAAGAGGGGCACGCTGCCGGCGGAAGGGGCGGGCAGGCTAGATCCGATGGCCGCGGCCGCCGGGACCGGGATAGAGGCCGGGATCGGGACAGGGACCCGGCGGAAAAGGAATTTGTTGAAAAGCTGGTCAAGCTAAACCGGACCGCTAAGGTAGTAAAGGGCGGCCGGCGTTTCTCGTTTTCGGCGCTTACCGTAGTGGGGGACCGGAAGGGGAAAGTGGGCTTCGGCTTCGGCAAGGCCAACGATGTTTCCGAAGCTATACGCAAGAGTATCGACAAGGCCAAGAGGAACCTGATAGAGCTTCCGATAAAGAACGGGACTATCCCCCACGAGGTGAACGGCTTTTTCAAGGCGTCCCAGGTCCTGCTCAAGCCGGCCTGTTCCGGAACCGGGATTATCGCGGGCGGCGCGGTGCGCGCCATAATGGAAGCCGGCGGCATCACCGACGTACTGAGTAAATCCCTCGGCGCGTCCAGCCAGTACAATGTGCTCAAGGCGACTTTTGACGGCATCAGCAGGCTGATGAACGCCAAGCAGATCGCCGCGAACCGGGGCAAGCCTTTTAAGGAACTGTGGGGTTAATATGGCGGGAAAGATAAGAATCCGTTTGGTTCGCAGCGTGATAGGCTCCCTCCCCAAGCAGCGGGCTACGGTCCGTTCCCTGGGTTTGCGGAAAATCGGGTCCGTGGTCGAGCAGGAGGCGACTCCCGCGATCCTGGGGATGGTGAGGGTCGTTGCCCACATGGTATCGGTAGAGGAGGTTCCGGGCGCCTAGGGTTTGTTGCGCTTCGCGCATAAAACCGTATAAGGCGCCTGGAATGGGCGGTTTTCCCGTGGAAAACCGTAAGGAGATATGAATGCAGGATTTTAATTTGCACGCTCCCAAGGGGGCGAATAAAGAACGGCGTATATTGGGCCGGGGCCAGGGTTCCGGCCGGGGCACTACAGCCGGAAAAGGCAATAAAGGGCAGAAATCCCGTTCCGGCGGCAAAACCTACGTGGGCTTTGAAGGCGGCCAGATGCCCCTTTTCAGGCGCCTTGCCCAGCGCGGTTTTTCGAACCACCCCTTCAAGAAGGAATTCCAGATAGTGAATCTGGGCGAAATCGAGAAGAGGTTTGAAGACGGCGAGACCGTGGATACCCTTACCCTGATCCGGAAGGGGCTTGCCAAGGGAACCTTGAAGGCCGGGGCGGTAAAGCGGTTGCCCGCGCCGGTCAAGATCCTGGGCGACGGGGATTTTACCAGGAAGCTCAGTTTCAATATCGGGAAGGTATCCGTTTCGGCGAAAGAAAAAATAGAAAAAGCGGGCGGGAACATAGCCGCCCCGAATGAACAATAGGAATAATTCATGGCTAATCCACTGGTCGGTGTTTTTAGAGTAAAGGAACTGCGGGAACGGATTATCTTTACGGTGCTTGTGCTGATTGTTTTCCGTCTCGGGGCGGTGCTGCCCATACCGGGGATCAATATCCGGGAGTTAAACGCGTATTTTCTCTCCCAGCAAAATTCGGGAAACGCCATCGTCGATTATCTTGATTTCTTTGCCGGCGGCGCTTTTTCCAACTTCTCGGTGTTCATGCTCGGGATCATGCCCTATATCTCTATGTCCATCATCATGCAGCTTTTGCTTATCGTCTTTCCCAGGCTAAAGAAAATCTCCCAGGAAGAGGGCGGGCGGAAGAAAATACAGGCGTACCAGCGTTACGGCACGGTTGTTGTGTGCCTGATACAGTCGTTCGCGGTTACCCAGTACGCCCAGGCCATTTCCCGGAGCGTGGACAACCTGCTCAACATAGGGATGATGCCTTTCACGCTGATAGCCATGCTTACCGTCACTACCGGGACCATGTTCCTTATGTGGATGGGCGAGCAGATCACCCAGCGGGGTATAGGGAACGGCATATCCCTTATGATCTTTGCCGGAATCGTTGCCCGGCTCCCCCAGGCGGTGTGGGAGCTTATCGGCCGGGTGCGGAACGGGGACCTGAACCTGGTTTTTGTACTGGTGGTTCTTGTGATGTTTGTGGCGGTAGTCGCCCTGGTCGTTTTTGAACAGCAGGGGCAGCGGAAAATCCCGGTCCATTATGCCAAGAGGGTGGTGGGGCGCAGGATGTACGGCGCCCAGAGTACCTATATCCCCTTTAAGATCAACCCTTCCGGGGTTATTCCGGTTATCTTCGCCTCTTCCATTCTTACCTTCCCGCTCCAGATCGCCTCGACCATAGGCGGGAACGTGACTTGGCTCGCGGCTGTTTCCCGGGCACTGAATCCCCAGGGGGCGCTTTACACCAGCCTCTACGTACTGCTTATCATCTTCTTCGCCTATTTCTACACCCAGGTCAGCTTGAACCCCATCGAGATAGCGAAGAATATAAGGGAAAACGGCGGGTCCATACCGGGCATACGTACCGAGCGGATCGAAGAGTACCTTACCAAAATATTGAACAGAATCGTGCTGCCCGGCTCCCTGTACCTGGCGGTGATTGCGGTGCTGCCTACCATTATCCAGCGGCTCTTTAACTTCCCCTCGTCAATTTCGTATCTGATGGGCGGTACCTCGCTGTTGATCCTGGTGGGCGTAGATTTGGATACCATGAGCCAGGTGGAGGCCCTTCTTAAGATGCACCACCACGAAGGGCTTACCAGAAAGGGGCATTTGCGGGGCAGGAACCTGTAATCCGGGCGTACCCCTTGATAAAACGCGTTTTTTAGGCTTTAATAAAATGTTGTACCCCCAATAAATTTCGCGGGGTTTTGGAAACCAGAGGCCGGTTTTACGCCGGTATTTAAATAGCGTAGCGGCGCCCAGGCGCTTTTTAGGAGCAGGGGATGAAAGTCCGAACCAGTGTGAAACCTATTTGCGACAAATGCAAGGTGATTAAGCGGAACGGGATTGTCCGTATCATTTGCCAGAACCCCAAGCATAAACAGAAGCAAGGGTAGGAGAATTTATGGCACGTATCGCGGGGGTTGACCTCCCCAATAAGCACGTAAACATCGCCTTGACCTATATCTTCGGTATAGGCCGGCCCAGCGCCAACGAGATCTGCGTCAAGTCCGGGATCGACCCTTTGCGGCTGATCAACGACCTGTCCCAGGAGGAACTGAACGCCCTTCGCCAGCTTATCGAGAATGAGTACAAGGTCGAAGGCCGTCTCAGGACTGAAGTCGCGCTGAACATCAAGCGGCTGATGGATATAGGCTGCTACCGGGGGCTGAGACACCGGAAAGGGCTGCCCCTGCGCGGGCAGAGGACCAGGACCAACGCCCGTACCCGGAAAGGCAAGAAGAAAACGGTCGCCGGCAAGAAGAAGTAAGGGGCCCGCCCGGTTCCTAGGTCGGCGGCAGAGAATTATTTGGAGGAGTAAGTGGCAGGTACTACCAAAAATACCAAGAAGAGGAAAGAAAAAAAGTCGGTCTACGAGGGGAATGTCTATATTCAGGCTACCTTCAACAATACTATTGTGACTATTACCGATCTGATGGGGAACGCGGTTTCCTGGGCCAGTTCCGGCGGGCTTGGGTTCCGGGGCGCCAAGAAATCCACCCCCTTTGCCGCCCAGACGGTCACCGAGACTGCCGCTCAGAAGGCTATCCAGGTGGGGCTCCGGGAAGTGCATGTATACGTGAAGGGCCCGGGAATAGGCCGGGAATCGGCAATCCGGCAGCTCGGCGCTCTGGGTATCAAGGTGAAGTCGATCAACGACGTTACTCCCATTCCGCATAACGGCTGCCGGCCCAGAAAGACCCGGCGTATTTAAGGAGGAAGAGGAAGTATGGCTAGATATACCGGACCTGTTTGCCGTTTGTGCCGCGTTGAACAGAAGAAACTTATGCTTAAGGGCGATCGCTGTAGGAGCGATAAATGCCCGATCAACAAGAAGCGCTCCGCGCCGGGGAAAGACCCGAAGGCGCGGCCCGGGAAACGTTCCGATTACGGCGTCCAGCTTAGGGAAAAGCAGAAGCTTAAGAGAATCTACGGGATGCAGGAAAAGCAGTTCAGCCTTTTCTTTGACCGGGCGCTCCGTATGTCCGGTATTACCGGCGAAAACCTGTTCGTGCTTTTGGAAAGGCGGCTTGACAATGTGGTATACCGCCTGCGTTTTGCCACGAGCCGCAGCCAGGCCCGGCAGCTCGTGCTTCACGGCCACATACAGGTCAACGGCAGGCGGGTGAATATACCCTCCTATCTGGTCAAGGCCGAAGACGTGGTCGAGATTAAAGAGAGGAGCAAGGGGCTTGTAATAGTAAAAGAAGCCCTTAAGGAATTCGGCAAGTCCGGGGTTATGCCCTGGCTCCAACTGGACCCGGACGCGCTTAAGGGAAAGTTCCTTGTTTCTCCCCGGCGCAGTGATATTACCGATTTGGCGGACATCAAAGAGCAGATGATCGTCGAATATTATTCCAAGTAGTTATACCTGAACGGCCCGGGCTGCCAGGTATTGGTTGCAAAAATGTTAGCTTTCCCCAGGAAAGTTTAAGGAGTTTAGATGGCCCGTAAAAACCTGCTTAAAGGATGGAAACGGCCAAAGGGTATAACCTTTGAGCATGGCGATCTTAAAACGAATTACGGCAAGTTTATCGCCTCTCCATTTGAACCGGGATTTGGGACCACCGTCGGCAATACCCTGCGGCGGGTACTCCTTTCTTCGATTCAGGGTTACGCGATTACTGCGGTTAAAATTACATCTTATGACGCCGACGGGGTGCCACATAATATTTCCAGCGAATTCGAGACGATTCCGAATATTGTCGAAGATACCCTGGAAGTTATCAACAATCTCAAACAGATACGTTTCCGTCTGCCCCATGAAATGGAGCAGAATATCTTTCTCTACGAATGGACCGGTAAAAACGACATTAAAAGCGATGATTTTATCCGGCCGGGGGAAGTAGATGTTCTGTCCGCCGGCTTCCATATAATGACGCTGATGGATGACGCCCACCTGGAGCTGGAAATCCAGATCGATCTGGGCCGGGGCTATGTCCCCTCCGAAGTGAACGAGCAGTATGTCGAGGTAATCGGCACTATTCCCATGGACGCGATTTTTTCGCCGGTAAAAAAGGTAAAGTTCGCGGTGGAGCCGGTCCGGGTGGGCCAGCGCAGCGATTACGACAAGCTGGTGCTGGAAGTGTGGACCGACGGTACCGTCAAGCCCGACGACGCGCTTGCGGAAGCCGCAAAGATTGCCAAGGATCATTTTTCCGTATTCATAAATTTTGACGAGAACAATCTGGGGGCCGAAGAGGACCTGGATGAGGAGGACGAGCGTATCCGCCAGATACTCAACACGCCGGTGGAAGAGCTGGAACTGTCGGTACGGTCTTCGAACTGCCTTAAAAACGCCAATATTAAGACCATCGGGGAATTGACCCGGAAAACCGAGGACGATATTACCAAAACGCGGAATTTCGGCAAAAAGTCCCTCCAGGAGATCAAAGAGAAGCTTAAGGAATGGAATCTGTCTCTTGGAATTACCGACCTTAATATACTGAAAAACGCGGTTAAAATAACCCCGCAGCAAAAGGAAGAGAACGATGAAGCATAGACGGGGTTTTAACCCCCTCTCAAGAATGGCCGCGCACCGGAAGGCGCTTCACCGCAATATGGTGACCAGCCTGTTCCGGTACGAAAGGGTCAAAACTACCAAGGCCAAGGCCCTGGAGATCCGCCGGAGCGCGGAAAAACTGATCACAAGGGCGAAAGT
>JAIRYB010000011.1 GCA_031267955.1 Spirochaetaceae bacterium
TTATATACACTCCATTTCCTACAAAATTAATGAGTTTTTGGAAAACCACTAAATCTTGACGAATTATCATATCAGTAGTTCTTATGATTGTCAACGTCTTTTCACTCATTTTTTCAAAAAGCCTCTTTACAAAATTCCCTTATCCTTAATGACAGGGCACTTTCCAATTAAAAAACCTCGCCTGGTTCTGAAACACTTCTATCATGGCCTGGATATTCTCCACCGGGATGTCGGGGGGCAGGGCGTGGGTCGGGGCGACGATAAACCCGCCCCCCCGGCGCAGAATGCCGCTGACCCGGACGATTTCTTCCTGCACCTGCCGCGGCGTAAAGACGGGCAGGACCTGCTGGGTAGACACGGCGCCCCAGATACTCAGGCGGCCGCCGTATTTCCGTTTTACTTCGGCAATGTCGTATATTTCCGGCTGGAAGGTCTGGTAGCAGTCAAGCCCTATCTCGATAAGCTCGGGGAGAATCTCGCTACAGTCGCCGCAGGAATGCTGAATAACGTACTTGCCCTTTGCCTTGACCCGCTGGTAAAGCCGGGCCATGCGGGGTTTTATGAAACGCCGCCAGTGGGTCAGCCCCATGATCAGCCCCCGCTGCTGCCCCCAGTCGTCGCCGAAGTAAACGCCGTCCAGGTCATATTCCAGGGCGACATCGACCAGCCGGATAAAGAAATCGCAGATCCGGTCAAATAAAATTTCCAGCGCTTCGGGATTGGTTACCATCGTGGTAAGGACATTTTCCATACCCATAAGACTCCAGGCCCGCTCGAACATGCAGAAGCCGAAACCCATAAAGGTAAAGCGGTCCCCCCTGCCGGCCAGAAGCCCCTCCAGGTCCCGGCGCAGCCGGGGAATATCGGGTTCCGGGAAACGGTAATCGCTGGTTTCAATATCCCCGATCAGGGCCTCGTCCGCCCAGCCTATGTCCTTTTCCGGGCCGTTGCGGTTCCAGACCACGCCGAACTCGTCCCTGAAATACCCCTTCTTGTCCGGCAGCTCCGTAGGCCAGCCCCAGTACTGGATATAGCGCAGATACGAACCAACGCTCTCCTCTACTTCGGCCGCCGTCTTTCCGGTAGCCAGAACCATTTTTTTCAGCGATTCGCCGGTAAATTCAATATGGTAGGGGACCGGCCTGGTCTCCTCGTGGTTCAGGGCCGCATAAACAATGTCTCTCCGGTTCATCTCGATACTCCGTCAGTCCTGCAAGATATTTCATTTTGCGCTTGCCCGGAGAAACCGCGATAGTATATAATGTTCAATAATTAGAAATATCGTTCAATTAATGGTTATATTTATAGGGGCCGGCCTGTTATGGACGTAATCTGGAAACAGGGCCGGATGCGGAATCTGCTGCAGAGTTTTTTTATGCTGGCAAAGGTCCGCGTCGGCTTTTTCGATCTCGAAGGAAACGAAATACTGGCCTTCCCCCAGGAGAGGGCCGACTACTGCAAAATCATCCGCGCCGGCCCCGCGGGCGACGATGCGTGCAGGCGCTGCGACAGGGACGCTATCCGGAAGGCCGGCCGCCATAGCGGGCCGTATATCTACCAGTGCCACGCCTGCCTTACCGAGGCCCTTGCCCCTATTTCCTCGGAAAAGGAGCGGATCGCGTATCTTATGATAGGCCAGGTACGGCAGTCGGAGAATCAGGACGAGCGCCGCTGGGACGAGATACGCCGGGAGGTCGCAGGTATCTGTCCCGACACGGACGGGCTGAAATCCGCCTATTCCAAATTAACGGTGATAAAGATAGACGAGATCCGCGCCTGCGCCGATATTCTGCAGGCCCTGGCAAACTATGTCTGGCTGGATAACTATATCCGCGTACAGAGCGAACCCCTGTCCGCCAGGGTAAAAGCCTATATTGCCGACAATGTCTCGGGCGACTTATCCCTTGCCGCGCTGGCCCGGCATTTCGGCGTTGGGAAAACCACCCTCTGCGGCGCCGTAAAACAGGACTACCGGCTGACCGTAAACCAGCTGATCCGGGGCGTCAGGGTAGAGCAGGCCGAACAACTGCTCCAGTCCGGCAAGCAGTCGATAGCGCAAATCGCGGAAGCGGTAGGGATAGATGACTATAACTATTTTTCCAAGATATTCAGGGAAGAAACCGGCATCGCGCCTTCGGTATTCCGCAGGCTCTGCGAGAAGGAATCGCACTACACGGAATGATGATCGGAAGCCCCAAATGCCTCATTTTAAAAATGTTACCGAAAATCGCCTTGAATTTTCGGAAGGCCCGGGCTACACTGGCCCCATGAACAAGGTACTGGAAAATCTGAAGGCCCGGGGTTTTTACGCCCAGTGCACGGACCCGGAATCTCTCTCAAAACTGATGGAAGAAGGCCCCGTTACTTTTTATGTCGGCTGCGATCCGACGGGGACCAGCCTGCATATCGGGCACATGGTGCCTTTTTTCGCGTACCGGCATCTGCGGGACGCGGGGCACAAGGGGATTGCGCTGATCGGCGGCGGTACGGCCCGGATCGGGGACCCGTCGGGGAAAAGCGAGATGCGGAAGATGCTGACTTACGCGCAGCTCGACAGCAATGCCGAGTCTATCCGCGCGCAGCTTGACCGGTTTATCGGTTTTGACGGCGGCAGCGCCCGGAGCGCTAACAATAAGGACTGGCTTGCGGACCTTAACTACATCGACTTTCTGCGGGACATAGGCCGGCATTTTTCGGTAAACCGTATGCTGAGTTTTGAGGCGTACAAGCTCCGCATGGAAAGCGGCCTTTCATTTATCGAATTCAACTACCAGCTTCTCCAGAGCTACGACTTTCTGGAACTTTACCGCCGTTACGGCTGCCGGCTGCAGATTGGCGGGGACGATCAGTGGGGGAATATTGTCGCGGGCACGGACCTGATCCGCCGGATCGAGGGCGCCGAGGCATTCGGCCTTACCTTCCCGCTGGTAACTACCGCGGACGGGAAGAAGATGGGCAAGACCGAAAAAGGCGCGGTGTTCCTGGACCCGGCCCTGTGCAGCCCCTACGACTTCTTCCAGTATTGGCGCAATGTCCAGGACGCGGACCTGGAAAAATTCCTCTTGATGTTCACTTTCCTGCCGATTGAAGAAATTGAAAAACTGACCGCGCCGGGGGCCAACCCCAACGCGGCCAAGGAAAGGCTTGCCTGGGAAGTGACCGCCCTTATCCACGGCAGCGGCGAAGCGGACCGGGCGCTTTCCGGCGCAAAGGCGGCTTTCGGCGGCGGGGGCGACCGGGAGGCCATGCCCGGCGTGGAAATCGCCCGCGCCAAATTCGAGGCGGGGTACAATGCGGCGGATCTCTTTGCCGATACGGGCCTTGCCGCCTCGAAAAGCGAGGCCCGCCGCCTGATCCTGCAAGGCGGGGCCTTTGTGTCGGACAGCGGCGGCGATCTCGCGCCGGTAAACGATCCGGCCGCCCTCATCGGCGCGGACCGCCTGGACGGGGCGGGAGAACTTGTACTGCGGGCCGGGAAAAAACGTTACTGCCGGGTAATTACCAGGTAAGGCGGGCGGGGCTACAGGTACCTTCGTTTTTCGTCATGGTTTACCCGGGCGTAAAGTTCGATGTAGCTTTTTATCGTGCTCGCGGCAATTTTTCCCAGCAGCACTTCCTCTACCTGGAACAGCCCCACCTCGCTTGACATGAACACGTCAATGTGGATGGGCTTTTCCGCGCCGGTCAGTATGCGCACCTCTTCTATAGAATTGGCGGATATTTTGTGAATGTCCCCGACCCGGGCCGAACCTTCCGAAAGGGCCATGGGGATGCGCGCCCGGCCTTTGGTCAGGTCGCAGCCGTCGGCGACAAGGATTACCCCCGCTTCCAGCGAGTGGATCGTCCGGTTTCCCATATGGCCGAAGATGCACTCCGTTGCCAGGGACTTCAGCATTACCCGCCTCCGGAAATCGTTCCGGTACGCCGCAACCAGAAAACGTTCCAGGTAGGGGGCCGCCAGAATTTCGCTGTGAACCTCATGTTCCTGGCGGCTTACCGACATGCCTATATCGTGGAGGACGGAGGCGAGGATCAGCGCGGCAAGGCTGTCCTCAAAGTCCCCGCATTCCTCGGTTTCAAGGCTCGTTTTAATGCCCGCGTTACGGAGCAGGCCCATCATGATGATGGTATTGTAGGCAACGGTCCGCATATGTACCGGCCCGTGGTCGTTGTAGAGCAGCCGGACGATAGAAACGGTATTCGCGTATTCCTGGAGCGCCTGGACTTCCTCATCGTCCAGAATAGCCCGGGTAGCCCTCAATGCCTTGCCGGACAGTTTCAGGGCCTCGACCGCTTCGATAATTTTGGCATCTAACTGCAGTTCTTTCGGTGATCGCATGGTACAAGTATAGCACATTTTTCGGCTCTAATCTCCGCGCCGCTGGTCCATTGACGGAAAATGAAGTATTATTGAAACATGGCGCGTTTGCACAGGCTGATATGCTGCCTCCTCGTTTTAAGCGCCGCGGCCTTTGCGCAGGAAGAGACCGGGGCTTCGTGGGGTGGGAGTATACCCGAGCAGATACTCAGGCCCCAGCGCGGGGGGGAAGCGCCCCGTTACCCCCGGGATATAGTGATAGGCGAGCTAGGAAGGGGCGAAGCTTCCGAAGAAGCCTACCGTTTCGCCAGGGACATCCTTTCGGCGTTTCTGTACGATAACAGCGACGCCGCCTCCCTTTCCGGCATAGGCCCCCTCCTGCTTGAGGAAACCCGGGCCGCCCTGAAAGAGATAAGCCCCGTCAAATTCAGGATAGGCGGCGGCAGGGAAGAGGACGACGGCAATGTTTCTTTTCTGTTCCGCTTTCTCGGCCGGGAACAGGGAATAGCCGGGGAACTCTATATCCGCAGCCAGGACGAAAAATGGCTTTTTGACGACATCCTCATCGAAGACCCCCACGACACCACCGCCCGCCTTGAAATATACCCCTACGACTTTACCCCTTACGAACGTTTTTTCTGACCCGGCCTTTGCCGCCGGGCCCTTACAGTTCGGGGAGAAGTTCCCCGTTTAGCTTGTCAAACGCCTCTTCCATACTTTCCGTAAAGGGAAGGTAGCCCTTAAGCCTTACTTTTTCTATTACCCACATCACCTGTTCCGGCGTTTCGGTCAGGACAAATTGCAGGGACAGCTTCCGCGCCGTGGAAGCGATAAAGATAAGCGCGCCGACACCGCTTGAATCGATATGGCTTAGCCCTTTCAGGTTTATGATAAACCTGTCGGCCTGGGCGTAGGCCAGCTTCATGAACAGGTTTTTGAGTTCCACGGAGCCCCCCATGTCGAGCCAGCCCTTTCCCGTAATTATCTGGATACCGTCCTGTTCCCGGACTTCGAGTTCCATTACCGCTCCCCTGTCCTCAGTATACCGCGCGAGATTGGGTGTCCGCAAGCGCGGGGACGGCAATTTCGCGTTCCGGCCCGGAATTCGGGCGTATTTGACTTGCCCGGCCCCATGGTTTATCCTTCAATTTAACAGGGGGCAGGGAAACGTATGGCCGGGCCTAGAACCTTACGACAAACAATAACAGTAACTCTGCTGTTCTTCCTTTTCGCGTCCTGCCGGACTTTTTCCCCAGTACGCGAGACGGGCATTACGCCCGCCGCTTTCGGGACGATTGACGACATTGTTCCCCAGTGGAAGCCTTACGCGGAACAATTCGGCGGGGGGCTTTCCCTCTTTGCGGGCAGGCTGGACAGGCCCCGCCTTGAATTCTGGGCGCTCCGGGCGGATTTAAACGAGCCGGGGCTTTCCATAGCGGTAAGCGGCCCCGAGCCGGTAAACGGCGTCCTCCGGGAAAACCACATGCCCGCCGTTTCCGTCTCGCTTTTTGCGGAACGCTATAACTGCATCGCGGGGATTAACGCCAACCCGTTTAGCCCGGTTTCGGCAAAACTCGGGGAGGACAGGTTTATCGACGGGATCGCGGTTTCGCGCGGCGTTCTGGCCGCCCGCCCCAATCCCCGCTTCGACGCGCTGGTATTTTACGCGGACAATGCGGCCGCGGCCGCAGAAACCGGCAACAGTAATACTGTTCCGGCCGCGCGGAGAAGGGCCGCCATCCTTCCCCAGGGCGAACTTGCCGCCGCGTTACAGCGGGACGGCGGTTTAAGCGGTATCGAAAACGCGGTGGGCGGCTTTCAGATTGTGCTTTGGAAAGGGGCCCCGGCCGGGCGCGTACTGGATCAGGCCGCCGGGGGAAAAGCCCCCAGGCATCCCCGGAGCGCGGCCGGGCTTTCCGCCGACGGGAACACCCTTTACCTCCTCGCCGTTGACGGGAGGAGGCCCGCCAGTGTCGGCGTTACCGAAGAAGAACTCGCCCTAATACTAAAACAGCTTGGCGCTTACGACGGCCTTAACTTTGACGGGGGCGGCTCGACCTCCCTGGTGCTGCGCTCCCTCATGCAGGAAGGCGGGAACCCCTACGGCAGGGCCAGGCCGGTAAACATCCCCATTCACAAACAGATCCCCGGCTGGGAGCGCGCCGTGGCAAGTTGCCTGGGGATCAGGCTGGGCGGGGAATGAGCCTCCGCGCGGCAAGCCGCGGGGTATTAAACCAGACTTTCGAATAAGCTATTCGCCTTTACCGTAGTTCCGAGATACGGTAGCCCTGCGGGGCAAGATCTTCCCAGGAAGAAGGTTCAAGCACGTCCTTGTCTATGCGCAGGTACAGTTCCGGCTCGTACCC
>JAIRYB010000023.1 GCA_031267955.1 Spirochaetaceae bacterium
CACGAGCCGGTAGACTCCTACCGCCACAATACCGGCGAGATAAACGCCGACGCGCACATGAAGCGGCAGATTATGGGGCGGGAAGTAGTGGCGGCGGTTACCGGGGGGCGGCTCCACTTCGGCCCCTGGGAGCAGATCTTCTACGGGGAATTTGACGGCAGGCGGAAGAAACGGGTACTGGTAAAAATAATCGGCGAATGATTCCCGCCTAACGGCCGAACAAACTGAACTTACCGAAACGGTGCCACTTGCCGGCGCGCCTGCCGCCCTCGTCGAGGACCTTGAAAATAAAAGCGGCAAAAGCGGCGTCCTCCCCTGTTTCGCAGGAAAAGGCCGTGGTTATGTAGGGCCTGCCCACGGAAGAAGCCAGAAGCCCGCCGGCAAAAGAATTGAAAGACGCAGCCACCGAAGGCCCCGCCAGATCGGGGACTTCCCCCTTCTCCGTTCCCGTACCCGCGTCGGAAAGCACCAGCGCCAAGGTACCCCCGTTACAGGCCTTGAAAGCCGACGCCAGTTCCTTTACCAGAAAGAACCAGCTCTTGATATGGTCGTTTATCACCGTGTCAATATCCGCCGGGGCAAGCTCCTCCGCCTGCCGCCTGAGCGAGGGCGGCGTGCAGACCAGAATTGCCTGATCGATGCGTTCCAGCCGGTTTTCCGCCGCGAGCACCAAGGTCCGGGCGGAGATAGGGCTGCCCGGATTCCAGGCCAGCGGGATAAGGCCGCCCCCTGCCGGCTGGGCAGCAGCCCGTTCCCGAAGCGGAGCGGCGAGTTTGTTCGGGATAAAGGCGGCGGCGTACTGCTCCACGCGCTTTCCCGCTTCCGCGGCAATAGCCGCTGAAAGCGAAGATTCAATACCAGCAATTAAAATTCCCCGGGTCATATTACCATTTTATACGGCCTAAGAGCCGCAATACAAGTGGATAACAAAGGACCCGGGGAAACGGGCCGCCGCCGCCAAATTAAAGAACGGCCGGCTCGGACAGGGGTTTTACCAATCCCTTCAATCCGGGCCAGTTCGGAAGATCGCTATCCTGATAGGCGCTTACGGCGTCCGGCGGCGTATAGATTACGCCGGTTTGTGAAAAACCGCCGCCCTTGAAAATGTCCGCCTCAAGCTCGGGCGGCTTTGATCCGAATACGAGGTACTTCAGAGCCGTGTTGTCTTCAAACGCGCTTTTGGCGATCCTGGTAACCGTAGGAAGGCTTACCGCCTCCAGGGCGGCGCATCCTTTAAACGCCAGTCCCCCGACGATCCGCAGGCTTGGGAAAGCGGCCCCGGTAAGGCTGGCGCAGCTATAAAAAGTATGATGGCCTATTGTTTCAAGCTTTGGGAAATAGACTGATTTTAGCGCGTCGCATTTGTAGAAACTGCCCCTGTCGGCGCTGGTGCTGACGGCGTCCACAATGGTAATCGCTTCCGGCGCCGAAACCGTCTCAAGTTTTTTAAGATTATTGAACGCCGCGTAATCAATCGTTGTTACTTTCGGCAGCACTACCGATTCCAGGCTTGTATACCCGGAAAAGCCGTTTCCGGGTATACTGGTAATACTGCCGGGCAGGATCAGGGAGACAATGTTTGCCCGGTTAGCCAGTCTGTTGGTAGAGGCCACCAGAAATTCCGTACCCGTACATTCCCTCAAATCAAGGGTAACGTATCTTCGGTCCAGTGCGGCGTACAGAGAATTAAGGGTATCCCCGGTTTTTTCCTTGCTCGATAGATCCACCCCGGCAATTTTTATCGGGTACGGGGCGGCCGCGGTATTTTCCGGGAGGCCGTCCAGATACGTTTTTAGTTCGCTTACCGACGCAAATTCCGCAGCGTCCGGAAAAGAATTCCCAACAGCCCCGCTAAGTCTGCTTGCTGTTTCCAGGCCGGGGAAAATGTGTACAGTTTCCGTTGACCCGGCGTTTGCATTGTGGGACATAAACCGGGATTCCGCCCTGTATGTCCCCGGGGGAAGGGAGACTTTTTGTTCCTTCATGCCCGGCGCGGTTAAATCAAAATACTTATAGGGGATAAAACTGTTTCCGCCGGTTTTAATGAACACTGCCAGCACGGCCCCCCAGGTTTTCCCCTCGGGATAATCCATCCTCCACGACAGGAAACCCTGTTCCCCGCCCGAGGCTGCCGGCCCGTCAGGTACAACCAGGACATTTTCCGTTGCCCCCTCGCGAACCGTCGCGCGCGCGGTCCCGCGGATCACGGCAATCGGCGGCCCCGCCCCCCTTTCCATGATCCCGTAAGCGCGGATTTCCCATTCCCCGGCGTCCAGCGTAACGGCAAGCTCCTCGCCCGCGTCAAGGTAAAGGCTTTCCGCCGTTTTACCGTCTCCGGCGAAAAAATCCAGAAGATAGCGCGTGATGGCCCCCATATCCGGGTAAACGCCCTCCGATCTTTCCATCTCGCCGATCCGTATGGCGAGTCCCCCTGAAACCGGAATTTCCGCGTTTCCATTACCTTCGGCGTTTCCCTGCTCTTCGCCGGGTTCCTGCCCGTCACTTGAACCCTGTTCCCCGTCTCCGCCGGTCTGGTCCTCCGGCTTGTCCTGCGCGTCCCCGGAGTTTTGTTC
Source organism: Spirochaetaceae bacterium (assembly GCA_031267955.1). Taxonomy (GTDB): domain Bacteria; phylum Spirochaetota; class Spirochaetia; order Treponematales; family Breznakiellaceae; genus JAIRRR01. The sequence continues at coordinate 2,574 of JAIRYB010000023.1, forward strand.
CCCGTTTTCGCCGGACTCATCTTTTGAATCCTGTTCCGAAGATCCCCCGGCGTCCTCCTTGTCTCCCGCCTCTCCGGACTCCCCGGTTTCCTTCCCGTCTTCCGGGTTTCCCGTGTCCTCCGTGTCTTCCTGTTCCTCTGTGTCTTCTGTATCCCCCGTGTTTTCCGCGTCTTCCCGATCCTCTGCGTTTTCCGTCTTTTCAACTTCTTCCGTCTCCTCCCAGGGCGGCGGGTCGGAATCCGGGCCTGTCAAGGGAGAACAGCCGACGGCGATGATCATCAGGAACGCGATACTTCCCCAAACCAGCTGTTTGGCGAACCGAAAATTTGTTTTCATGATTACCTCCTCGAAGTACTGAATAAGTCAAAACGCCGGCTTTTAAACCGGATCATTTGCCTATTCTTATATGGGTCGAGGAAGCTGTTTCGCTTTAATCAGGATGAAAAAAATGGATATTTTATAAAAATGCGATAGATTATTATTAACAGCCTGCTGTATCTACGGATTTTGTACTGCCGGTGATGAAAACCCCGATTATCCGGCATGCTTGCAGTTAAAGTCGCCCTGGAATCTGCCTGGGTCGAAGATCCGGTGTAAAAAACCCGCCTAATTTGCGGTTTTTTGGGATTTTACGCGCGAAATACGGCAAACTGCCGGCAGCTTCCGTTTGGCAATGGGACTGTACGCGAAACGATCATCACCGGTCTAGTTAAGGAAGGCAATTATGAATTATGTGGAGAATTTCCTGGATGATGTTATCGAAGATATTACGTTCCTTAGGATGCGGCTGATTAACCGGCTTAACGATGCCCGGAAGGACCTGGAAATTATGCGAAAATCCCAAAATCTTCCGGCTCATTATCAGGAGCAGATGGACCTTGTCGAGCAGATGAATTTAGCGCGGATCCACCTGTACGTGGCCGGGGAATACCTGCGGGGCAACGGGGAGTGGGCTACATTGAAAGACGAGGAGGGAGAACTGCCTGCCTACGTGAATCAGAAAGGAGCTTAAACCCGCGAAGCCGCCCGAACCCCCGCAAAGTATACGGAAAATACAAGGCCTGCGGTATCCCGCGGCCGCCCTTTTGGTAACAGGCCCCCCTTAAAATAACGCGCTGAGCGGGAAATCCTTGAGACGAAACGGAAAAAGTAGTGTATACTTGGTAATCATGTTT
>JAIRYB010000032.1 GCA_031267955.1 Spirochaetaceae bacterium
TTTCAATATCGAGGTATTTGAACTTCTTAAACCGGAAAAAAATATGCCCGACGATTCAATAAATATCATCGAAAAATACACGGCCGACATTCAGGCGACCATAAATCAGGCTCTCTACAGCCTTCGAGATAACTATATTTCGACTTTAAGTGAAAAATGATCCGCCCGGCAGGGTTTTGCGGTTTCAGGCAAAGGCCCGGCGATTTACTGCGGCGGCCGGGCTTCCAGATAGCGCCGGGCCTGCTCCGGCGACAGCTTGAGGGCCGCGCTTATCTGTTCGGGCTTCATGCCGTATGCCTCCAGCAGTTTCACGCTTCTTTCCAGGCCCTTTTCCAGCCCTTCTTCCAGGCCCTCCTCCCGTTCCACCACAAGGGCGTCCTCAAACTTCCATTCCGCCGCAAGCATACTCTTTACCTCCCCGTGCGTCCTTAAAAATTCCCGTAATATATCGTTCTTTATGCACCACTTTACCGCCCCGTCTATCGCTTCCTCCAGCCCCTGCCCGGCAGCCTCGTTCCGCCTCACCTTGTCCACAAACGCGCTGTACCCGCCCAGCGCCGGGCATTTCCGCCTCAGTTCCTCGTTGTACCCGGGGTTGATGTTGTACACCGTTACACGAAGTTCCAGCCCCCCGGAAATACCGTCCCCCGCTCCCTCCGCGTATGAATCCGACAGCTTCAGTTCCGCCTTTTCAGGAAACGGCGCCTTCCCGTTGTACAGCACTATGAACTCCGGCCGCGGCAGCCTGACCCGCTTCTTCGTGTAGATGGTATGCGGCCCCTTACCCCCGACATACTGCTCGTACAGCAGCGCGATGTACATGAGTATCCGCAGCGGCATATTCGGGTTGACGGTGCTCTGGTGCTCCATGACCAGGACGAACCTGTCATCAAGGATGAAAGATATGTCGTTGATCCGGTCCATGTACAGGGCGTTCTCCAGGGTGTTTATGACAACGGGGACATCCGGGTCCAGGTCCGTGCCTTTCAGGGCAGAATAAAGCTGGCGGAGGATGGCGGGGTCGCTGAAGAGCAGGGAGAAAACGCTGTCCTTGTACTGGCGGTTCGCGCTCATGCTACCATGTTAGCGCGCCCGGCGCGAAAACGCAAGGCGCGTGAGACTTCACGGGCGGCGGACCCCGCCACAGGCCGCTACGGAACCGGTATTTCCCCAAAGGGCAGATCCCCGGAAGGAATTTCCTCTTCTTCCGGTACGCGGGGTTCGGGGGCGGTGTGGAAAACTTCTACAAAGGGAAGGCCGTTTAACATTTTCGGAACGGAAAGCAGGTACATGTCGTCCCGGATGGGGAGGCTGAATTCCTGCTCAAAGGGCGGCGCGCCGTCGCTGAATTCGACCCTTATCCGGTGGCGGGTGCCGGCAACGGCAAAGCGGTCCCGGTCTCCCCGGAAATATTCCAGGCTTTTTCCGCCGTCCACCGAAACGGTAATAAGGTCCGGCGCGCGCGGGCCCCCGTCCGTGTTGCGGTTGTCAATAAGCAGGGAGTGGCCCCGGTAAACCGAAAAGAGCAGGATTCCAAGCCCTATCCAGAGAAGGACAAGGGCGGCGCGGATGCAGATTCTGCGGCTTTTCTGCGTCATGCTTTCTCCGTTCCGCCCCGCAGGCTGGACCGGGCAAGCTCGGCGTTGGCCCGTTTGCGCCAGGCGTGGATAACCAGGGCCAGGGCGATAACCCCGTAGCTGAACGCGTCGCGGAAATACTCGCCTATCATAGCAGAACCAAAGAGATTGGTCCCCGCGCGCGGGACAACTATGTACATTAGATGAAGCAGGACCGTCCCGATAAACACGTTGGGGATGGTCGCCTTGCTCACCGACGCGCCCCCGACAAGAATCGCCGCGGCGGCGAAGAAGCCTGTCTGTTTGTGGGCGTTGTAAGTCGCCATATTTCCCATATTTTGCAGAAAAATAAGCTGGCCCAGGCTCGCGAGGACGGTGGAGATAACTATGGCGATGATCCGGGTCTTGTCAACGGGAATCCCCGACGCGTGGGCTACCCCCTGGTCCTGCCCCACAGCCCTCATGTCCTGGCCGAGCTTGGTCCGCCTGAACCAGACGATAAAGAGGCAGAGCACCCCTATTATCAGGTAGTTGGCGACAGGAAGGACAACCAGCCCCGCAGGCAGGTTCAGGCGCAAGGGCAGGAGGCGGTCCAGGGACTGGCGCACCGAATCAAGGTTAAGGGTGTTCCGTATCCCGTAGCCGCGCGAAAGCGTAATGCTGAGGGAGTGAATCGGGATCACCGATCCCATAAGGTAGAGGACCACGAACTGGTAGAAGCCGTCCATAAAGAAGCCGAGTATATAGCCGGTAACCATTTCCCGGCCACGGGCGCGGTTAAGTATCTCCCCCGCGGCCCAGCCGAGCAGCGCGGCGATGGGGACGGCGATTAGCGAGGCGAAGACAAGGCCCGGAACCCCCACGATATTCCAGTCAACCGCGAAAATAAGGCCGATCTGCCCGGCCATGGCCCCCAGAACCATGCCGAAATTGATGCCCATCCCCGCCATAATGGGGAGGATCAGACTGAACACCAGGAAACAGTTCCTGCCGATACGGGTAAATATCTCCTGGGCAATGGAAATCAGGGACAGCCCCGAAATAGGCGTTGCCGCCAGGCTTATGATCAGGAAGATGAAAACTACCGCGTTATCCGCCAAGAAATTCCAGAGGTCGAAACGTTTCATTTGCTCACCTTCGTTTTCCGCGTCAGCGCGTAGATGATCATCCCGTTGGAGATAAGTATGCGGATCACCTCGGACATATCGGTCTTCAGAATGCTGTTGATCACCGAAGGAGTCATGGCAAGGATGCTCTGAAAGAGGAAAGTCCCCACGATCACGTTGAGTATCGAAGCCTTGTTGACCGAAGCGCCTCCCAGGAGTATCGCCGCAACAGCGGGAAAGGCCATGTATATCGGGGCCTGGTAAACCTGGATAAAGCCGAAACTCTGCTGGTACATAAGTATGCCCACCGCCCCGAACACGGTGGAAACTATCACGCTGATAAGGCGCATCCTGTCCGCGGAAACCCCGCCGGCGCGGGCAAAATCCGGGTTTGACCCCACCGCGGTAAGGGCCGTCCCGGTGCGGCTCCTCATGAAAAGCCACATGATAAAGGCCATAAACGCGAAGAAAAGGATGGTCCCGGTCGGGAATTCAAAATACGGCCCTATTTTGATAACGAGGAAGTTGTTCAAAAACCTGGCCCAGTAGCCGTCCAGCGTGATGGTTGTCCGCAGGCCCTGGCCGGTATAGCCCCAGACCATGGTGGGGTTGGTGTACGGCAGGACCAGCCACATGATGGCCATAAAGGTGACGATGGAAAAACCCACGTACATGGCTATGGTCATTTCCTCGCCCTTTACCTTGTTAAGGAGGAGGCCGTAAAGCCAGCCGAAAACAACGGCGAAGGGAAGGCTCAATAGTATCGCGCCGAAAAAGCCGGCGGCCCCGGTAAGCCCGAACTGCATCGCCAGGGTCGAGCCGAGCAGGCCCGCCACTATCCCCACGGGAAGGCCGAAATTAAGGCCGGCGCCGGCCTGCATCATGGGGACCAGGGCCAGGACCATCACCCCGTTCTGGCCGAAACGGACAAAGACGTTCATAAGGGAACTGTCAACCCGGACCTTGACAAAGGGGGCGGCAACAAAGAGGAGTATTACAAAGAAAAAGATGATAAGCCGGGGCCACCCGAAGTCGCCGATAAATTCTTTAAGGCGCCCGGTATCCCGGCCAGTTTTTTCAACGCCCCTGGTTTCCCCGCTCATGCTCCCTCCAGCCTGTCTTTTTCGGAAACGCCCGACATGAGAAGCCCGAATTCCGCGACAGGCGAATCCGGGCGGAGGATTCCGGCTACGCGCCCCTCGGCGACAATAGCGATACGGCCGCAGATGGAACGGAGCTCTTCAAGCTCGCTGGACACCATTACGATGGTGGTCCCCCTTTCCCGGTTGTAGCCCCGCAGGGTGTCAAGGACGATCTTCTTGGCCCCCACATCAATGCCCCGGGTCGGTTCAGAGACAAAGAGTACCCCGGGGGCCAGGGCGAAAGCCTTGGACAGGCAGACCTTCTGCTGATTCCCCCCGGAAAGTTCCTTGGCGGGCTGTTTGGGGCCGGTACATTTTATCTCAAGCTTTTTGATGTACTCCTCCGCGAGAAGCCGCATCGCCTTTTCGTCCCGGAGTTTGAAGATACCGCCCAGCCAGGATTTAAGATAAGCGCCCCTGGTCTGCATGGCGCCAAAGGCAATGTTCCAGTCAAGGCTTTCGTCCAAGAGAAGGCCCACCCCCCGGCGGTCCTCCGATACAAAGGCCATCCCCGCGTCCAGAGCCGCGCGGGGGTCCCCCAGGCTTACTTCTTTCCCTTCAAGAAACACCCGGCCCCCGGCGGCGTAAAGCCCCATGATGCCGTTGGGAATACCCAGCTTGCCCTGGCCGGCCAGCCCGCCTATCCCGAAAATCTCGCCCCGCTCCACCGTAAAAGACACGTCCCTGACTGTCTCCCCGGGCATATCCACCCAGAGCTTCTCAACCCGCAGGGCTTCCCGGGACCCGGCTTCCACCGGGGCGTCCGCTGTTTGCGCGCCGGCCGGAGGATGCCCCCCCCTGCCCTCCCCGGCAGCGCCCATGTCGCGGCCTACCATCCAGAACGCGATTTCCGGCACGGTAAGATTTTTGTTGGGCGCGTCTTTGATCATGCTGCCGTCCCGCAGGACAACAACGCGGTGGGAGATTTCGATAACTTCCCGGAGGCGGTGGGATATGAAGATGACGGCGATCCCCTCCCCGGCAAGGGCTTTAATCGCGCCAAGGAGAATCTCGGCCTCGCTTTCGGTAAGCACCGCCGTCGGCTCGTCCAGCACGAGGAGCTTTACCCCGTCCCGGTCGATTTCGCGGGCGATTTCGGTAAACTGCTTGTGGCCTACCGGCATTTCCGAGGCTAGGGTGCCGGGGTCTATCTTTACCCCCAGCTTGCCGATGGCCTGGGCCGCCCGCCTGTTCATCCGGTCCCTGCGCAGGGTTGAAAGCCGGTCACCGAATACCTCCGCCGCGACATTATGGCGGAGAGGTTCCCGGTTAAGCAGAATATTCTCGCAGGCGCTAAAGCCCGGTATAAGGGAAAATTCCTGATGGACCATGCCGATCCCCGCGTCAAGGGCGTCGAAAGGGCTTTTAAAGGCAACGACGTTCCCGTCCAGGTAAATCCGCCCCCCGTATCCCCCGGTGTCGGCGATCACCGGCATTCCAAAGAGGATATGCATCAGGGTGGTTTTCCCCGCGCCGTTTTCCCCCACCAGGCCGAGGATTTCTCCCCGGTTGATGGAAAAATTCACGCCGGAAAGGACCGCCGTACCGTAAAAATCCTTGGAGACATTTTCCAGCCGCAGCAGGGGCCCGTCATGTTCCACGTTCGATTCCAGTCATCGCGGCGGCTAGTTCCCGCCCTGGAATTTGATATTGAAGTACTTCTCGGGAACCGTCTGTTCGGTGGTGGGCAGATAGCCCCGGCCCATGATGTAGGTGTCCATGTAGATCAGTACCTGGTTCCTCGCCCGCACGCCGGTATTGGCGTCAACATAATAGCCGCCGTTCCACTTGGCGCCGGGGGTAAATTCGCCCAGGGCCGCGTAGAGATCGCTCATGCTATCCAGCTTGGCCTGGCCGTCAAGTATCCGCTTGGCGAATTCGCCAAGACCGGCGCTGACCGTAAAGCCGTAGGAGAAGGCCCAGGTACCGAATTTCCCGGAACCGCCCTGGGCGACAACCGCCTCCTCAACCTTCTTGAGGATCGCGGGGAAATTCCCGGCTTCGGCGGAAAGATCGATTCCCAGCGCGCCGGGGTAGCCCATGAGCGGGGAGGGAAGATCCGCTTCCACAAACATCCCGCCGTAGACCAGAAGCTGCTTGAGAAGCGGCTCGGTATGGGCGTCGTTGGTGCAGAAGAAAACCGAATTCTTTCCGTAGGTGTTTATCCATTGGGGGGTCTGTTCCAGGATGTACTGCTGGGCGCCGGCGACCCCCACATCGGAGGTGGGATCGGGCGCGGTGACAAACACAAATTTAAGGCCAAGGTCGTTACAGGCCGCCTCGAATATCTGCCGGCGCAGGCCCAGGGTTTCGTAGGACATGTGCCGGGGGAAGGAGATGTGGACAAAGGTATCCGCGCCGAGCTGCTTCGCCGCCCAGATTATCGTGTAGCCCCGGGAGATAAAGTCCGCGCTGATGGCCAGGTTGGCCGACTGCTGGATTACCAGCGGGTCCTCGTGGGATTCCCCGGCGAACAGGAGGATGTCGGGCCTTCTCTCCCGGACCCGCCTGAAAGCCTCGGCGGTACCGGGGACGCCCTGATTAACGACGATTGCCTTCATCAGGGGATCGTCGGCAAGGGTGGTAATCTGGTTGATGGTTACTTCCTGCTGATCCATAAAGCTATCGGGGTAGGTGACGTGCTGGATTATGCCGCCGTTGGCAACCGTGCCGTAGCGCCTGATCAGTTCCTCCGCGCCCCGCAAATCGTCCTCGGACTGGGACACTGTTCCGGTTACCACGCCGATATGGTAGGCGCTCCGGCCCGCCGAGGGCTGGGCGCTGCTTTGCTGCCTCCCGCCTCCGGCAAAGATCGGTGCGGCCAGGAGCAGCGCGGACAAAGCAAATAAACCTAACTTTTTCATTTGTTTCTCCTTAAGAATTTTTGCCGTACAAAACGGCTATGGGTGATAGTTTCCCCCCAAAAGCGTTTTCTGTCAATGGTTATTCCGGCGGTTTTTTGGTTTTGACCCTAAAATCATGCCCTCCGGCAATGAGCCGCCGCACAACAAGCCGCGGATAATCTTAACTG
>JAIRYB010000033.1 GCA_031267955.1 Spirochaetaceae bacterium
CTTCCTCCGCAGCACCGCCGCCGACACCGCCTCGATAGCGCCTTCATCGCAGCGGTTCAGAATATAGTCCAGCACCCTTACCAGTTCGGGATCCGCCATATATCCAGTTTACCCCCCGCGGGTATCCCTGGCAAGCCGCGCAAGGGATAGAAGGGGGCGCGGAGCGCGCCACCGCAGGACCGGCGGTCCGAGGAGGCCGGAGCGGGTACCGCGGAGCCCCGGACAGCCCGGTCCCCGCCGGAGGCGGGGATGCGCCCGGAATCCGCCCCGGAATGTTAAATCGCCGGATTCTGCGCGGAGCCGCTTGACCCCGGGGGCGGTATGTGCTAAGTTGTTTGCTACCCATACTATTGCGAGGAAGTTATCACATGAATTCATTGAAAATGTTTTTACTCATGCCTGCTCCGGACGGCGGCGCGGGCGGGTCCGGAAATTTTATTACTACGCTAATTCCCTTTGCCCTGATTATCGTAATTTTCTATTTCTTTATCATTCGCCCCCAGAACAAGAAGCAGAAGGAGACCCAGAAGATGCTTTCCACCCTTAAGAAGGGGGACCGCGTGGTTACTATCGGCGGGCTTCACGGGGTGATTCAGAGCGTCAGGGAAAGCACGGTTATTATCAAAGTGGATGAGAATGCCAAGCTGGAATTCAGCCGTTCGGCTGTTTCTTCCGTTTCCGCCCAGGCAAAGGACGAGAAAGAAGATAAGGAAGAAAAACAGATAGAAGAGAAAAAAGCCGGGGAAGACAAAAAAGACTGAGGCGGGGCGCGGCCTGTTTTCGGGCAAACGCCTCCTGAAACCGCGTTTTCGCGCTTTATACAAAAATCCTGGATTTACAGCCGGTCCCGCGGATCCCTGGCATTTATAGGCCGGGGTATGGGGCGGCCCGGGGCCCAAGGGCCCTTAAATATCGGAGTTTTAGATGAGTAAACGGTATCGGCTTATCATAATTCTGGCGGTTATAGGGATATGTTTTGTGTTTCTGTATCCGACCATCCGCTGGTATTTTATGGTGCCCAAGGAATCCCAGGCTATTGCCCTGGGTTCACGGGAACAGATCAAGGAAGTGGCCTCCATGAACGCCCAGCTGAGTCTGGATGCCCTGCTTTCCGCGGCCCGTTCCGGCGGGGGGCTGCCGGAAAATCTTTCTTTCCTGGAATCCCAGGCAAAGAAGATACTGAAAGACGCCAAGGGGCCTCTTCCCGCTAAATGGGACGCGGCCGCGGTGCTTTCGGCTTTTACGAGCCGTAACGAAGTGCTGGACGCTATCGAAACCAAGTACCGGAACGATATCTTCAGGCTTAAGAATTTGCAGAAAAGCGCGGTCCAGCTTGGCCTGGATCTTTCCGGGGGCCTGAGTATCATCCTCCAGGCGGATATGGACGCCTATGCGGAAAAACTCGGCCGGGCTGTCGCCGACGTGGACCGGGAAACTGCGGTAAACCAGGCGCTGGAAGTCCTGAACAGCCGTATAGACCGTTTCGGGCTTACGGAGCCGGTTATCCGGAGGCAGGGGCCGGATCAGATTTACGTGGAAATTCCCGGGACCGCCGATCCAGAACGGATCAACGATATTATCATGGGGGCGGGCAGCCTGGCCTTCCACATGGTTGACACCGAGGCTACCGCGGCCTTTAACGCGTATTACGCGCAGAACCCCGCCGGTACTTTTGACAGCGGCGGCAATCTTTTGGATCCTTCAATTGTCCCGGACGGGGTTGTTATCCGGGCGGTCTATACCAAGGACCGGTACGGGCTGGACGAAAGGACAGGGTACGCGGCGATTCGCAGGGAGGTCGGCCTGGACGGGAATTATATCCGGGAAGCGGTGGTAGAGCGGAACAGTCTCGACGGCCAGCCGGAAGTTACCTTCAGGCTGGATTCCGAAGGGGGTGAGATATTCTACCAGCTAACCTCCGCCAATGTCGGGAAGCCCATGGCGATCGTCCTGGACGACCGGGTCAGGTCCCAGGCTACGATACAGACCGCCATCCGGGATTCGGTGCGGATTACCGGTTTCGGCCAGGAGGAGGCGGACAATATCGCCCTGGTTCTGAGGACCGCGGCCCTGCCCGTCGAGCTTAGGGTGATCAACCAGCAGTCTATCGGCGCTTCCATGGGCGAGGACACGATACGCCAGGGGCTTTTCGCCCTTATGGGGGGCCTTGCGCTTGTGTTTGTCTTTATGCTGGTCTATTACAAGGGCGCCGGGATCAACGCGATTGTCGCCCAGATACTCAACATCTATTTTATGGGGAGTATTCTTTCCGCTTTTAATTTTACCCTGACACTGCCCAGCATAGCCGGTTTTATCCTGACTATCGGTATGGCTGTGGACGCCAATGTGATAGTCTTTGAGCGTATGAAAGAAGAGCTGCGCCTGGGCAAGGGCCGCAAGGTTACGGTGGATTTGGGGTTCGACAAGGCTTTCTGGGCCATTATGGACTCCAATATCACTACCTTTATCGCCGCGCTGTTCCTGTCGCAGCTTGGTTCCGGGCCCATCCAGGGTTTCGCGGTAACCCTTGCAATCGGCGTTTTTTCTTCGGTGTTTACCGCGCTGTTTGTATCCCGGCTGATCTTTGACTTCGGTACCGATGTGATGCACAGCAAGGGAATTTCGGTCAGTTGGAGAGTTGCTAAATGAAAGTAATCCGTTTTTCAAAGCTGTTTGTTCCTGCGGCGGTTTTTTCGTTCATTTTGATAGTAATCGGTATCGCGGGTTTCTTTATTACGGGGGGCTTTAACCTGGGGGTTGACTTCCAGGCCGGCCTGATACAGGAAGTCCAGTTCGCCCCGCCCGCCTTCGGCCTGACATGGTCCGGAAGGGGGAACGCCTCTATCTCCTTTGACCGGAACAACCTCTACGTCGTTGTTTCGGGCGCCGGCGTTGACAATGTGACCCACAGTTTTTCCTTTGCCGCCTATCCCACCATCGGCGCCCTGGGTTCCGCGCTTGACGGGGAGGACGGCCTCGGCGTGGTTATGTTCGCCCCGGCCGGCGCGCCTTCCTCGCTCCTGGTCCAGAGCGCCCAGGGGAACCCCCAGCTCGGCGAGGCCCCCTATACTGTCCATTACCTTCCGGAAACAAGCCAGGAAATCCCCATCGAGGATGTGCGCGCCGCCCTGACGCCCCTGGGGACCGTTTCGGTCCAGGTGCTGGGGGAAAGCGCGGAACGGCGTTTTATGATCCGCATGGAAGATTCCGAGCTTGAAGGCGCCGGTTCGGTGCCGGCGGAAAAGATAATCGCCGCCCTGGAAGAACGCTTTGGCAGCGGGGGGGTCGCGGTTACCCGGTCCGACTATGTAGGTTCCCGTTTTTCCAAACAGCTTACCGATCAGGCCGGGCTTTTGATGGCCCTGACCCTGCTCCTCATCCTGATCTACGCGTCCGTCCGGTTCAAGCCCCAGTTTGCCATAGGCGCGGTGCTTGCCATTGCCCATGACGCCCTTGTCATGGTGGGCTTTATCGCCTGGACCCGGATGGAGTTTAACACAACCTCCATCGCGGCTATCCTGACCATCCTTGGCTACTCGATAAACGACACCATTGTTATATTCGACCGTATCCGCGAAAGCCGCCGTATTTATCCGGACGACCGTTTTGTGGATATCCTTGACCGTTCCCTGTCGGAAACCCTGAGCCGTACCATCATCACCACCGTCACTACCATGCTGGCGGTTCTCAGCCTCTACATCTTTACCACCGGGTCAATGAAGGACTTTGCCTTGGCGCTCCTTGTGGGAATGATATCCGGCGTGTACTCGACAATCTTCATCGCATCGGGCTTCGCTGACTGGTGGGATATAATGGCCAAAAAACGCAGCGCCCGGTCCAAAATCAAGGCACCGGTCCCTGTAGCCGCCCGGTAATTCCCCGCCCGGCAACCCCCCGGCGGGGGGCAGGGCGGCGGCCCGGCTTCATCGTTTCCATGATGATTCATCGTATCCATCCCAAAAACCGGACGATGTTGTACCGGTCTAAGGATGGGTTTGTGAATCAAAATGGTCTGATTCGAACGATCAGGCAACCCGCATAAATTCCCGCTTAAACCCTGCCGTACATATCCTCGCCCCACTGGAAATCCCTTACCGCCCCGGTCTGGAACACCGACGGCAGCTCCTCCGCTTTTGCCTTGGGGTCTGGAACCTGCCAGCGTTCGTAGTTCCCCAGCGCGTATGCGTAGAGGTTCCTGGCGAAGGCGAGTAGTTCGGCGTCTGTTTTGGGGATGTAGTCATGTGCCATTATGTTACTCTCTGGGCAAACGCCCCGGCATAACCGGCGGCATTTGTCTCCTGTATTGAGACATTCCCCCAATATCCGGGGAGGGTATCCAATGTTCGGGGGAATTCCCCCGGCCTTTGGGGGAATGTATTCGATGTTCGGGGGAGTTTCCCCGGCTTTCAGGGGAATGTATCCGGTGTTTGAGGGAGTTCCCCCAGTGTTCGAGGGAATGTATCCGGCCTTCGCGGGAAGGCGGCAAATTCGGGGAAAAACGCCGGAAAAAGGGGAATTTAAGCCATTAAGTACTAAATTATAATATATGGGGGGGGGGGGGGGGGTGAATAATTTTTTTAAAAAAAATGTAATAACGAAAAAACCCAAAAACCCAACCATTTTCCCGGGGGTT
>JAIRYB010000121.1 GCA_031267955.1 Spirochaetaceae bacterium
GCGGAGTACGGTTCCGATTATTCCCGCGCGGTAAACGTTGACGGGCCTGTCAATATCGCGCAAATAGCGAAAAAATTAAAGGCAAAGTTCATTCATATATCAGCCGATTCCGTTTTTAACGGAAAGGGCGTTTATAGCGAGGAGCTTGGCGGGATACGCCCCTACCGGGAGAATGACGAAACCGATCCCGCCGGAACCTTCGGCATTATAAAAAGCGAAGGGGAACAGCTGATCCGGAAAAATATCCGCGCTTCCTATATTATCCGTACCGCGTGGCTTTACGGAAGCCACGGCGACAATTTTGTAAACACCATGCTTCGCCTTATGAAGGAACAGGATGCCGTATCCGCCGACAACAGCCGGCGGGGCAGCCCCACCTGGACTTATAATCTGGCCTTGGTTATTGTCGCCCTGATTAGGCTTTCTGAAAGCGGGAAACATATTCCCTATGGTATATACCATTATACCGATGACGGGGACATCACCCTGTCGGACTTTGCCCGGAGAATATACACCCTGGGCCGGGGATTAAACCTGCTGGACAGGGCTTGTACTATTAACCCCTGTCCCGGCGCGGGATTATCCGCCGAGGCGCCGGACCCCGGCTACTTTGTACTGAATAAAAGAAAGATCAGATCGGCCCTGCACATCAAACTGCGCCCCTGGGATGCCAGCCTTCTTAGTTATATGCAAATTTTGCGCACCCGGCAGAAACAGAAAAAACCCGAAGATAATACACCGAAGCCGTAGGGTACGGCAAAGCCTGATACTTTCGAAACTGCGGAAAAAACAGATCAACAAAGCGGCGGGGCTGTTTCGCCGTCTTAATTTTGGTGAAAAGGCTGTCGCAGCTGTTTGCGCCCCGGGGTAGACATAAGGCGCGTTATGCGCAGCCGCCCCGCGGGGCGGCTGCGCAAGGCCCCCGGCGGTGCGGGGCGGCTGCGCGGTTGAAACTTGCGTAAAGATATGGTACCGTTCCGGCTATGAGCCATGCTGTTACCGGGGCGCTTGACGAGGCGCGCCGGGGTTTGCCCGCCGCCGAACGGCAGCAAGGGGAAGATCTCTTTAATGAAGGGAAAGCCGCGCTTCTTTCATGGTCGCCCCTGTCGGTGGAATTCGCCCTAAGCGCCGGCGGGGGGAATCCCGGTGAAAAAGATGTTGAATGTACCCTGTATTTTGAAGGGCGGGAAGGGGCGGAAAAGATATTCCCGGCTGTAAACGGCAGGAAGGGAGTCTGGGACCGGTATAGTTACGCCTGCCTTCTGCGTTACCGGGAAGAGCTTGCCCGGCCGGGCCCGGAGGAAAAAAGCGGTTATAAAAAATATACCCGCGAGGGCATGATGCGGCGGGTCCTGGGCGAGCGGCGGGCCAGGGCGGAAAAGGCCGGATACCGGATACAATGGGCCGCGAATATTTACGGCGATCATATTCTTTTCAACGAGAAAGGGGCGGCATACACCGTATTCCTCCGGGATTTTGAGCGGGAGACGGGCTACAGCAACAGCGCCGATGCGGCTTACAACAAGCTGGGTACCACCAAGCACATCATGTACGCATTCGCGAAACTCAAGGCGGACGCGCCCCTTTATGACAGGCTGGACAAAGGCTTCCCGTTTATCGAGATTTACTGCGATCCTCTGAATGACTATAAGATAAGCTGGCATTATCCCGGGGAGGCGCCTGCCGGCGAAAAGGAACTGATCCTCAAGTATTTTAAGGGCAAGCCGTTTATCGAGGACAGCCGGGTAAAGTCTTTTTTAAAGTTCATTGAAAGCGCGGAAGCCTTCGATACCATTTGTATCCGGCCCGAAGTGCGGGAAAAGGTGGAGCGCCGTTATGAGGATCTGATGCTCGCGGATCTGCGGGAAAAGGCGAAGCCCGATTTTTCCCGCGTTAAGGCGGAGCTTTTCCCCTACCAGGCCGAAGGCGTCAGTTTCGCCCTGTACCGGCGGGCCGCGATTATCGCCGACGAGATGGGGCTGGGCAAGACCGTCCAGGCTATCGGGGCCGCCGTGCTAAAGAAACAGGTTTTCGGTTTCCGCAAGGCCCTGGTGGTGTGCCCCGCGACTCTGAAATCCCAGTGGAAACAGGAGATCGAAAAATTCACGGCCGAGAAGGCTTTGATTCTTTCGGGGCCCCCTTCGGACCGGGAAAAACAGTACCTCTCGGGGGAGTACTTCTTTTTTATCATCAATTACGAGACGGCGCTGCGGGACAGCGGGGCTATTAACCGGGCGGAATTTGACTTCCTCATTCTGGACGAAGCCCAGAAAATCAAAAACTACGAAACCAAAACCGCCTCGGCGGTCAAGCGGCTCAGGGCGAAGCATACCCTGGTCATTACCGGCACCCCCATAGAAAACCGCTTAATCGACATTTATTCGATTATCAATACCATCGATCCCCGTTACCTGGGGCCCCTTTGGGAGTTTTCCTGGCAGCACTGCCTTTTCGATCCGGCGAAGCCGAACAAGATTAACGGCTACTACGATTTGCAGAGCCTGAACGCCCGGCTGTCCGGTATTCTGATCCGCCGGGAAAAACAGGCGGTACTGAGCCAGCTTCCGGACGTGCAGCAGAAGGATGTGCCGGTGGCGCTCTCCCCCCGGCAGCAGGAGTACCACGCCGGCTACATGAAGGGCATAGCCCGGATTATCAGGAAAAAATTCCTGACCCCCTATGATTTGCAGAGCTTAGTCCTGCTGCTGAACAGCGCCCGGATGGTCTGCGATTCTGCCTATCTGGTGGACGAGACGGCCCGGGATTCCCCGAAACTGCTGGAACTGGAGGATATTTTATTCGAGAAGCTGGACATCAGGCGCAAAGCCCGGAAGGTTATCGTCTTTTCCGAGTGGATAAAGATGCACGGGCTTATCGGGGAGATGCTCAGGGAAAAGGGCGTGGGCTACACGGAGCTTAACGGCACGGTCCCGGTCAAACAGCGCGGGGCGCTGATCAGGCGGTTCGAGCGGGATCCGGAATGCAGGGTTTTCCTTTCCACCGAGGCGGGCGGGGCCGGGCTGAACCTCCAGGCGGCGGATATCCTTATCAACTTCGAACTGCCCTGGAATCCGGCAAAGAAGAACCAGCGTATCGGCCGCATCGACCGGCTGGGCCAGAAGAGCAACAAGCTCCTGATCTACAACCTTATTTCCCGGGATTCCATCGAGCAGCAGATTGCCGCGGGGCTTCTGGTAAAGCAGAGCCTTTTTGAAAGCGTTCTTTCCGAAGGGAGCGGCATAAACTATGTGGATTTTTCAACCAAGGGCCGCTCCCAGTTTGTCCGGCAGCTTGAGGAGCTGATCGGCCGGCAGGGGCAGGCGCGGGAACAGCCCGCCGGTGCCGCCCCGGAAGCCCGGGCCCCGTCGCCCGCGAAAAAGCCGGAGCAGCCTGGGCAGCCAAAGCAGCTTGCGCAGTTCGCGCAGCCGGAGCAGCTTGAGCAGGTCCTCGCGAGCGGCATGTCCTTTCTTGCGGGGCTGTTCAAAATGTCCACCGGCGCGGATCTTGCCTTTCACAACCAGAAGCTCGAAGTTGACCCGCAAACCGGCGAGGTGGTGTTCCGGTTCAAGGTAAAGTGACGGCGGGCGCGGGGGCGGGGCGAAAGCCGGATCGCGTGAAAACGCCGCCCGCTGCTTGCCCAAACGCCCCGCGCAGGCCATACTGGATATATGAAACGGAAGCTGCCCGTCGGCATACAGGATTTCGCGAAGATCCGGGAGGGGGGGTATTGCTATATTGACAAAACCGCCCGGATTTACGAGCTTGCCACCGGCGCGGCGGGCCCTGTTTTCCTTTCCCGCCCGCGCCGTTTCGGGAAGTCCCTGCTCTGTTCGACCCTGGGGGCGGTTTTCGAATGCCGGCGGGATCTTTTCGGCCCCGCCGGGGGGCAGCCGCCGCTGGCCATCGACTCCCTCGGCTGGGAATGGAAAAAATATCCGCTTATTCATATCGATCTCAATCCGGGCAACTATACCCTGGGCGTGCCCGTTCTCAACAGCCAGCTGAATATCACCCTTGAATTGCATGAAAAAAAATACGGGCTTGCCCAGGGCGCGGGCGGCGATCCTGCCGGGCGTTTCAGGCAGCTTGTCAGCAGCGTGACGGAAAAAGCCGGGGAAAGAGCGGCCGTCATTATAGACGAATACGATAAGCCCCTTCTATCCACTATTGACGCGCCGGAAACCCACGCGGAGATTCGGGACGCCCTC
>JAIRYB010000102.1 GCA_031267955.1 Spirochaetaceae bacterium
GCTTGCCCTGACGCCCGATAAGGCGCAATACCTTGCCGGCGAAAAAATCGCCGTAAGCTTCCCTTCCAATAAAGATGCGGCGGCCTTGGTGTCGCTTGAAAAGGGGGGGAAGATACTCAGAAGCGAATGGATCAAATGTTCCGACACCCTTACCCGCTACGAGTTTAGCGCGGACCCTTCTATGTCGCCGAATGTGTATGTCCACGTTACCCTGCTTCAGAAGCACCTTCAGACGCAGAACGACCTTCCCATCAGGCTGTACGGCATAGTGCCGGTAAACGTGGAGGATCCGAACACGCGGCTCAGGCCCGAGATCAATGCCCCCGCCAACTGGCAGCCGGAATCCGTGGCGTCGTTCAGCGTCCGGGAGACCTCCGGGCGGTCTATGACCTATACCGCGGCGGTGGTGGACGAGGGCCTTTTGGGGCTTACCCGCTTTACCCTTCCCAACCCCCGCAGCCATTTCTATGCCCGGGAGGCTTCCTTCCTCAAGTCCTGGGACCTCTATTCCGAAATAATGGGGGCCTATTCGGGCCAGCTTGAAACCCTCCTCGCCATCGGGGGCGGTGATGATATATTCGACGATTCGGTAAAGGAAATCCAGCGTTTCAAGCCGGTGGTGCGCTTCTTCGGGCCTTATACCCTCAAAGCCGGTGAAACGCATACCGAGGAATTTACCCTGCCTCCTTACGCGGGGGCTCTGCGCGTCATGGTGCTGGCCGCTTCTTCCGGCCCGCCCGCGGCCGCCGGGGCGGGTTCCGGAAGGGCCTACGGCACGGCGGAACGGTCCGTCCCGGTTTTATCCGACCTTATGGTTTACGGGACGGTCCCCCGGCTCCTCTCCCCGGGGGACGAGGCGGTCATCCCGGTGACAGTCTATTCCTACCGCGAAGGAAGGCGGCAGGTGACGGTCAGCCTTGCCCCGGAAGCCGGGCTGGAATTGTCCGGCGGGGAAAACCTGCCGGGGCGGCGTACCATCAGCTTTGAAAAAAGCGGCGAGCAGACGGTTGAGTTCAGGGTCAGGGCGATGGACAGGCCGGGGGAAGCCCGGCTCAATGTCAGCGCGGAATCGCCGGGGCTTAAAACTGCCGGCCACCGGACGGAACTGGAAATACGCTCGACCGCGATCCCCGTAACCGAGGCCCTTACGGAGCTGGTTTCGGCAAAGGGGTCCTGGCCGGGCAGCATCAGCCTGCCGGGCCGCGCCGGGACCAATACCGCTGTTCTGGAATTGTCCCGGCTCCCGCCCCTCAATCTGGAAAAGAGGCTTGATTTCCTCATCCGCTATCCCAACGGTTGCGTGGAGCAGACCACCAGCTCGGTCTTCCCCCAGCTTTATTTGGGCAGGGTCCTTGCGCTGGATGCCGGCAGGCTGGCCGAGACCCGCTCCAACATCGCCGCCGGGATTGACCGGCTCATGGGGTTCAGGACTCCGGGGGGCGGCTTTTCCTACTGGCCCGGCGATGCGGAACCCCACGACTGGGGTACTTCCTACGCGGGGCATTTCCTTGCGGAGGCGAAGCGGGCAGGTTTTGCCGTGCCTGCCCAGGTAATCGAAAACTGGGCCGGATTCCAGCGCGGGAAGGCCGCGGCCTGGTCCGGCAGGAGCGGCTCCCAGCTGGATCAGGCGTACCGGCTCTACACCCTGGCGCTGGCCGGGGAGGCGGATCTGGGATCGATGAACCGCCTGCGCGACCTCAACGGCCTTTCGCCCGCGGCGGCCTGGCGGCTCGCGGCGGCTTACTGGTACGGCGGGCAGAGGGACGCGGCCCGGTCCCTGGTCGGGAAACTGGCTGTCTCTGCCGGGGACTACCGCGAGCTAAGCGGCAGCTTCGGCTCGGCCCTGAGGGACAAGGCGATGATCCTGGAAACCCTGGCCCTCCTTGGGGACTATGCCAGGGCGCGGCCTCTGCTTGAGGAAATTTCCGCCTCCCTGTCATCGGAATCCTGGCTTTCTACCCAGGAAACCGCCTATTCCCTTATCGCGGCGGCCCCCTTTGTCCAGGGTATAGCCGGGACGGAGTCCATACGGGTGGAATACGGCCTGGGGGCGTCGGAAGAGACCGCCGTCTTCCAGTCGCCCTCCGCCCGTTTCCCCCTCAGTCTCCCGCGGGAAAGTCCGCCCGGCTCGCCGATCCCTTTCAGGATCGCGAACCTTTCTGAAGTTCCGGTATACGCCCGGATAAGCGCGACGGGCCTTCCCCGCGAAGGGGCGGAACCGGCCGTATCGCAGGGCCTCAGCCTGGAGCTTGAGTACCGGGACATCCAGGGGAAGATCATCGACCCCGACGAACTCAAAATAGGGGACGATATGGAAATCAGGGTGCGCGTGCGGAATACCGGCCTGCGCTCCGTGCCGGAAATCGCCGTGATCCACCCCCTCCCGGCTTCCTGGGAGATAATCAACTACCGGCTTGCCGGGGGGGGCAGTTCCACTGCCTACGATTACCAGGATATACGGGACGACCGGGTGATGACTTATTTCGATCTTGACCGGAACGGGCAAAAGACAATTGTTTTCCGGGTGAACCGGGCCTATGGGGGGGATTATTACAGGCCCGCCGTCCGTGCCTACGCGATGTACGATGAATCCATCCAGGCAATTGTGCCGGGAGTCCCGGGGGTTCCCGCCGGCCCCGGCCGGTAAAACCGGTGAAACGCGCCCCGTCCCGGTTCAGGCGCTGTCTTTATCTTGCCGGATTCGGGACCCTGCTTCTCATCTTTGCCCTGGCCCTGCCGGATCCCCTTTTCAGCCCCCCCTATTCCCCGGTCCTCTACGGCCGCGGGGGGGAGCTTTTGGGGGCGCGGGTGGCGCGGGACGGCCAGTGGCGTTTTCCGCCCGGCCCCCAGGTAAACGGCAGATTCGCCGCCGCCCTGCTTGAATACGAAGACCGGCGTTTCAGATACCATCCCGGCATTGATCCCGTAGCCGTCTGCCGCGCCTTTTTTCAGAATTTGCGCGCGGGCAGGATCGTCTCGGGCGGCTCCACCCTTACCATGCAGACGATCCGGCTTTCCCGCCAAAGTTCCCGCCGGGAAGCCGGACTCAGCGCCGGGCGTACCCTTCTGGAAAAGGCCGTGGAGGCGGTCCTTGCCCTGCGCCTGGAAATCGCCCTTTCCAAGGACGAGATCCTCGCCCTTTACGCCGCCCACGCGCCTTTCGGGGGGAACGTCGTCGGGCTTGAGGCCGCGTCCTGGCGCTGGTTCGGCCGTTCCGCCGAAGACCTCTCCTGGGCCGAAGCCGCGGCGCTGGCCGTGCTGCCGAACAGCCCCTCCCTGGTCCATCCGGGCCGGAACCGGGAATTGCTGCGGGAAAAAAGGGACGCCCTTCTTGGCCGGCTTTTTAGCCGCGGCCTTATCGGCGAAGAGACCTTCTTCCTCGCCAGATCGGAGGCCCTTCCCGCCGAACCCCTGCCTTTGCCCCAGCTTGCCCCGCATCTTCTTTCCCGCATCCTCGGGGAACAGGGGGGCGGCCAGGGCGCGTATTCCCGCATAGACACGACCCTGGACAAGGCCATGCAGGAGCAGGCGGACCGTATAATGAACCGCTGGGCCCTGCGTTTCGCGGAAAACAACGTAATGAACGGGGCCTGCCTGGTCATGGACACTCCCAGCGGCGAAGTCCGCGCGTATATAGGGAATGTACGCTCATCCGAAGCCGCCGACGTGGACATCATCGATTCCCCCCGGAGTTCCGGGAGCATACTCAAACCCTTTCTCTTTGCCGCCATGCTCGATTCCGGCGATATTCTGCCTGTTTCCCTGGTGAGCGATATCCCCACCCGCGTGGGAAGCTACAGCCCGGAAAACATAAGCCGCAATTACCTGGGCGCTGTCCCCGCCGCTTCCGCCCTGGCCCGTTCCCTGAATATCCCCGCGGTCCGCTCCCTCCGCCGTTACGGGGTCAGCCGTTTCGCCCGCCTGCTCCGTTCCCTGGGGGTGAGCACCCTCTTCCGCCCGGATGACGAATACGGCCTTCCCCTCATCCTTGGCGGCGCGGAGGTTACGCTCTGGGATATGGCCGGCCTCTACGCCGGCCTTGCCCGTACCAGCCTCTT
>JAIRYB010000188.1 GCA_031267955.1 Spirochaetaceae bacterium
CTCCCGCCGCTGAAAAAGAGGTAGCCCGTGTTTTTTTCACAGGGCAGACGGAGCATCTCCGTCCCGCCGTGCAGCAGAAGCGGCGTCAGCGGCGCGTAGTGGCTTTTAAGCATTCCCGGCGAATTCGGCAGGGCGGCGCCGCTATCCGGGCCCGCAAGTACCGGGCCGGATAGCGCCTCAAGTGCCTCGCGGGTAACGCCGCCGGGCCGCAAAATCCTCGGCGGATCGGAACAAAGGTCCAGCACCGTGGACTCCACCCCCACCCGCGAAATCCCCCCGTCAACGATAAAATCCGCCTTTTCCCCAAGCTGGTCCCGGACATGGGCGGCGCAGGTCGGCGAAAGGCGGCCGAAAGGGTTCGCGCTCGGGGCGGCCACGGCGCATGAAGAAAGCGCGATAATCTTCCGGGCCACAGGATGGGCGGGAAGACGGACCGCGACCGTGGGAAGGCCGCTTGTCGCAAGCTCCGGCAGTTCCGCCCGCTTGGGCAGGACAAAGGTAAGCGGGCCGGGCCAGAATCCGGCGGCAAGAAGTTCAAACCGGGCGCGGGATCGGGGGGGGAGAATCTCAGGCCGGGCGACCCTGCCTATATCTTCCGGCGCGGCAATATGCACAATAAGCGGGTCAAAGCGGGGGCGGCCTTTCGCCTCGAAAACCCGGGCCAGCGCCCCGGGGTTAAAGGCGTCCGCGCCGAGGCCGTAGACAGTTTCGGTGGGGAAGGCTACCAGGGATCCGTCCCGGAGCGCGGCGGCGGCTTTTTCCAGATCATCGTCACAGGCGGAAAGAAGCGTCATGGCGGAACCGGGCTTCCCCTAAAACCAGCCGCGGCGCTTGAAGAAGGCAAGCATCCCGATGACAATGGCAAGCATTACGCCCCAGGTAATGGGGTACGCGTAACGGTATTCAAGCTCCGGCATGAATTTAAAATTCATCCCGTAAACCCCTACGATAAAGGTAAGGGGGATAAACAGCGTGGAAATTATGGTAAGAACCTTCATCACCTTGTTCATCCGGGCGGATACAGCCGACAGGTTCATCTCCATTATGCCGGTTACCAATTCCCGGTAGGTTTCGATAGTTTCCGCCGCCTGGATCGAATTTTCGTAAAGGTCTTTGAAAAAAGGCCCCAGCTCCCCGCTCAGCAGGGGCGATTCCAGCCTGAGGAGCAGCGAAAGGCTCTCCCTTAACGGCCAGACAACCCGGCGCACGTGGAGAAGCTGCTGTTTGACCTTCTGGATATCCGGAATAAAATCGCTGTCGCTGTCGTCCGCCGCCCTTTCCTCAAAATTCTCGATACCGGTCCCGATATGTTCCAGAACGGAAAAATACTCGTCAACTATCGAATCTATCAGCACATAGGCCAGGTAATCCGCCCCCATCCTCCGTATCCGGCCCACGTTGTCAAGAATACGCCGGCGTATACCTTCGAACGGATCGCCGGGGGAGCCCTGGAAACTTATCACCGCGTCTTTCAAAATCACAAAGCTCACCTGGTCAAAGCAAAGATCCCCGTCCGCGTTCCGGCTTACCGCCCTGACGCTGATAAACAAATAGCGTTCGAATTCCTCAAGTTTGGGCCTCTGTTCCGTGCTGAGTATGTCCTCCACCGTCAGGGGGTGGATCTTGAAAAATTCCGCGAGGCTGTTGATAGCCCCGGCGTCGTCCAGACCGTCCACGTTGATCCAGGTAATCCCGGCCGGGTTTCTGGATTCCAGAAGCTTGTCTACCGTACCGGCGCTTCTCTTCCACGCGCCCACCGGATCGTAGCCGATAATTGAAATATCCATGCAATAACGATACTATGAGAAACGATGAGCGGCAAGCGGCAGGGCCTGATATGATCCGGTACATACTTTTTGATTTGGACAACACGCTTTACTCAGCCAAAACCGGGATGGAAAATGATTTCCAGCGCCGGATTATCGCCTTTACTTCCCGGTTTCTGGGTATCCCGGGAGAAGAGGCGCTGGCCCGGCGCCAGGAGGGGATTACCCGCTACGGCACCACCATCGAATGGCTCATAGGCGACAACGGTTTCACCGCCATCGAGGAATACTACGCGGCGGTCCATCCTGAAGGCGAGGAAGAGGTGATCCCGCCGGACCCGCAGCTGCGACTGTTTCTGAAAAGCCTGGGCGTCCCGCTGGCCGTACTCACCAATTCCCCCCGGGAACACGCGGACCGGGTTCTCGCTAAAATAGGCATCGCGGACCTCTTTACCCATATTTTTGACATACGCTGGAACGGCAACCAGGGCAAGCCCCTGCCCGCCGCGTTTACCCGCGCCCTGGATGCCCTGGGTTCCGGCGCGGGCAATACCCTGTTCATAGACGACGCCCCGCGCTATGTGCAGGGCTACCTCAATCTGGGCGGGAAAGGCCTTTTGCGCGACGAGCTTGGCCGGTACCCGGATTACCTTCACCCTAAAATACGCGAACTGCCCGAGCTTACCCGGTATTTATGAACTGCCCGCCGGGAAAAAGCCGGGCGTGGAATATGGGAAATTACCGGGCGGGCGCGCCGGCGGACAGGAGATAAAACCAGAGCCCCTACCCCCAGAAAAATAGTGGCTGACACCCAGGGGCTTCGTGATTCCCTTCCAAAACGGCGGAACCGTCAGATTTTTTCGTCTAACGCTTGAATTTTTTCGCTGATTACGCGGCTTAAAAGTTTATAAACATCCTCCAAAGCCGCTTTTTGGTAGCTTTTCATGGTGGATTGGGGGTCTATGTCTTTTGAAAAGAGGTCGGTCGGATCAATACCCAAGGCGAAAGCCAGCTTCTGTATCATCTCCGATGAAGGAAATTTGACGGCATTTTCCAACATTCCAATATAATTCGTTGAAGTTTCTGCCTTTTCTGCCAAAAAAGCCTGGCTCCAGCCCCGGGCTTGCCGGAATCTTTTCAGATTAGCAGCCAATACATCCCTAATATTTGTCATACGAAAACCTAATTTTAATTTTTCATCATAGATGATTGGTTTTCTATGACAACATTCCGTAAGTATTGATTATTTTTCAATAAATCAATACTATAAGTTTGGTTCAAGCGAATTGTCTATCTGTTTGAACTGGGTCATTTTGATTCACAAACCCATCCTTAGGCCGGTACAACATCGTCCGGTTTTTGGGATGGATACGATGAATCATCAATAAGAGGAAAAAGATGAAATCCTATAATCCGATTCTTTGTCTCGGTATTTTTTTGGCGGCCGTTTCGGTTTTATCCGCCCAGGAAGTAATTCCCAATGTCCAACTTGCCGTATCCAATCCTGACTATCCGGTAACCGTGGGGGATATTTATACCCTGGCCTACGCCGTGAACGGCACTATGGTAACGTATAAATTTATGGTTGACAGCAGTTATACGGTTCGCATATCCAATTTGGGCACAATAAATGTGGCGGGAAAAACATACCGGCAATTAAAAAGGGATGCGGAAACCATTGTTTCCAATAACCACCCTTTTAGCGGGGTACAGTTGGTTCTAACCCAGCCGGGGATATTCAGAGTATTTGTGACCGGAGAAGTCACCTCGGCTGCGGAAATTACAACCTGGTCTATGGAAAGACTCTCTTCGCTCACCCGCCTCACAACCCCCTTTGCGTCCGTCCGGAACGTTACTGTCAAATCCGCCGACGGTTGGGTACGGAACTACGACATCTTTAAGGCTGAGCGCAATGGGGACCTGAGCCAAAATCCCTATCTTCGCCCGGACGACGTAATCACCTTTGCCCGGCTTGAACGCCGGGTAACGATCCGGGGCGCAGTAGAACGCCCCGGTACCTATCAATTGCTTGCCAATGAAAACCTGAGGGATTTAATCGAAACATACGCCTGCGGGCTTACCCCTATGGCGGATAAAACCCGCATGGAATTGCTGCGGTATATGGGAAGCACATCGTCATTCGGCGAGAAAATCGCCCTTAAGGAGTCAAATATCCGGGGGAATTTCATTTTACAAAATTATGATATTGTTTCGATCCCTGACGTCAGCGAATGGTGGCCGGCAATTTCCC
>JAIRYB010000242.1 GCA_031267955.1 Spirochaetaceae bacterium
GCCAAGATCAACGTGGGGACGGAGATCAGGCAGGCCTATGAAAAGGGCCTTGAGGAGGCCGGCGGCGATGTGCTGAAAGCCCAGGAAAGGCTTTACCGCCGGGTGAGGGAACTTATTACCGATATGGAAATTGCCGGAAGCCGGAAGCTGCTCTTTGGAGAATAATACCATGCTGTTTTGCGGACTCGATGTAGGGACTACCGGGGTTAAAGCGGTTGTTTTCGATGAAAAGGGGAAGCCTTTTACCGAAGCGTACCGGGCCTACGCCATCCAGGTCGAGGCGGACGGCACGCGCCTGCTGCGGGGGCGGGAGATTTGGGAAAAGACGCGGGAAGTGCTTTCCGAAGCCGCCCGAAAAACGGACGGCAAAATCGAAGCGGTCTGCGCCGTCTCGTTTGGCGAGGCTTTTGTAGCCCTGGACAGGCAGGGGGAGCTTATCTGCGATCCCATGCTTTTTACTGACCGCTGGGGCGAAAAGGAATACTACGAAACCGAAAGGAAAACCAGCGCGCTTGAGATTGCGGAAATCTGCGGGCTTCCTCTCTCCCCTTCCTACAGCCTTTCCAAGCTGCTCTATCTGCGGGAACAGTGCCCCGGCATATACGAAAAAATTGACAGGATTCTCTTTATTCAGGAATTTATCAGCTATATGCTGTGCGGGGAGCGGGGGGTAGACTATTCCGCGGCGTGCCGGTCCATGTTTTTTGATGTCAGAAACTGCGTCTGGAGCAGAGAGCTTATCGGCAAATTCGGCCTTGAATACCGGCATTATTCCGGCCCCCTTCCCATGGGGACAGTGCTTGGCTCCTTACGCAGGGAACTTGCTGCCGAACTGGGGCTGGGCAATACGGTAAAAGTCGTAGTCGGCGGCCATGATCAGCCGGCGAACGCCATAGGCGCCGGCCTTCGGGAAGGCTATGCGGTTAATTCCATGGGTACTTCGGAATGTATAACCCCGATTATCGATTCCATGCTTCCCCCCGATTTTACCGCGCGAAAAAACATCCCTTCCGAGCCGCTCTGGGAAAAGGGAAGATTCTGCTGTATGGCCTATAATCCAAGTTCCGGCCTTTTGATCCAGTGGTTCCTCTCCACCTTTACCGACGAAAAGGAACTGCCCTTCGCGAAATTTGACAACAGTGTCCCCCCCGGCCCGACAAGGATAATGATCCAGCCCTACCTTATGGGCAGCGGTACCCCCTACATGGAATCGGGCGACCGCCTCGCCATAACCGGCATGGATTACGGCACAACCAAATTCGATATTTACCGGGCGGTCCTTGAGGGCCTCTGCCTGGACCAGGAACTCAACCTGGCTATACTCCGGGAACAGCAAATTCCCGTTACGCACGTTATCGCCACAGGAGGAGGCAGCAAGAGCAGGGCCTGGCTTGAAATAAAGGCGGATGTATTGCAGATTCCGGTGAGTACCCTTGAGGTAAAAGAGGCGGGCGCCCTTGGCTGCGCGATTCTCTGCGCCAAAGCGGCGGGGCTTTACGGCAGCGTGGAGGAGGCGGCGCGGAATATGTCCCGGGTCAAAGACACGGTACAGCCCAATCCGCGGCACAAGGATTTTTACGCGGAAAAGTTCGCCCTTTACCGGAAACTCCACGAACATGTCAAAGAGGAAAGTTTTTTTTCGGCAAAGAAGCGCGCGGGGAATTGAATCGCAAGCGCCTTTTATTTCATAATTAACCCAGTATGAGTGACAACAGCATTTCCGCTTCCGGGAGACGGAGGCGCATCCTGGGGATTACCCTGACCGCCTTATTCGCGGCCCTGATCGCGGCGGGAACTTTTATTTCTATCCCCCTCCCCTTCTCGCCGGTACCTATTGTTTTGCAGAATCTTTTCGCCCTTTTGTCCGGCCTTGTCCTGGGGCCGGCTCTCGGGAGCGCGGCGGTCGCGGTATACCTGGCAGCCGGGGCAATCGGGGCGCCGGTATTCGCGGGCGCTTCGGGCGGGTTTGTCCATTTCCTGGGACCTACCGGGGGTTTCCTCTGCGGTTACTTTTTCGCGGCCGCCGGCGCGGGGCTTATAGCCGGGCGTCCCAGGGCGGGGATAAAAACGCCGCACTGGCGCATTATCCTGGCCGCCGCCGCGGGGTTTTTGATTGTTTATGTACCCGGCCTTATCCGGTTCAGGGCGGTAACTTCCCTCTCCTGGGCCGGAACCCTTATTGCGGGCTTTTTGCCTTTCCTGCCCGGCGATATTGTCAAGGCGGCAGCGGCGGTGCTTATCTCTCCCCGGCTCAGAAAGCTTACGGCGGATATTTTTGACTAAAACAGACAATACTACGGAAATACTGTTTTCCATCCGCAATCTCTCCAAAGTCTTCCGGACCGGCGGGGAAGAGAACCGCGCCCTCGGCGGGATCAGCCTGGATATTTATAAGGGGGAATGCCTCCTAATTGCCGGTTCCAACGGTTCCGGGAAAACCCTGCTCATGAAAATTATCGCGGGCCTTATGACGCCGTCGGGAGGGGAGATTCTGTTCCGGGGGGAAAATCCGGAAAAATGCGGGGATAAACTGCGCAGGGCGGTGGGCCTTGTGTTTCAGGACGCCGATGCCCAATTTGTGGGAGAGACCGTAGCAGAAGACATTGCCTTTGGACCCGGCAATCTCGGCCTGGCCGGCGGGGAAATCCGGGCAAGGGTGGAAGATGCCCTTGCCGCCACCGGGCTTTTGGAAAAACGCTCCCTCCCGCCCCGCCGCCTTTCCGGGGGCGAAAAACGGCGCCTCGCCGTGGCCGGGGTCATGGCAATGGGCTGCGATACCGTCATCTTTGATGAACCATTTGCCAACCTTGACTGGCCGGGTGTTATCCAGGTGCTCGAAATTATCCGGGATTTAAAACAAACAGGCCGCACAGTGATAATACTTACCCATGAACTTGAAAAGGTACTTGCCTTTGCGGATCGCCTTGTAATTCTGCACCGGGGCCGGATCAGGGACGACGGAAAACCGGCGGAACTGATCTTCCGGCTTAAAGATGAATACGGCATAAGGAATCCCCTTCACAATTATAACGCTATTGAGGACTGTTCATGGCTCATATAAAACACGCCGCCGGCCGCGCGGCCGCGCGTGAAAAAATCGGGCGCTCCCCCCCCTACTCTTACAGGCCGGGGAATACAGCCCTCCACCGGCTCAGTCCTGGGGCAAAGCTTCTGGCGCTTATTGCAATTACTACTTTAGTATTTCTGTTTGAATTTTACGCGCTGGCGGGATCGGCGGTATTTTTACTGCTATGCGCGTTCGTTGCCCGGATAAAGCCATGGGAACTCCTGCGGGGGATAAAGCCGGTTTTAATTATGTCGATATTAATAGTCATCTCCCGTTCCGCCGTTTTGAAATTCCCCTGGTTTTCCTTTTCCGGATGCAGGGCAGGATTACTGTTTTCGGGAAATATGATAATCTGCTTTTCCGCGGGGAGCCTTCTCTTTTCGGTTACAACCATGTCCGAACTCAAAAATTCCCTTGAAAGATTCGAACGGCTCGTCCTGAGGCCCCTGGTTTTTCTGCTCCGTTGTTCCGGAAAACCCGTTTTTACGCGGGCCGCCTCAAATCTGGAACGGCCGAAACTTGGCTTTACGGTATCGCTGATGCTGGGCTTCCTCCCGCGCTTCTTTGAAATTTGGGAAACAGCGCGTACCGCCTACGCCGCCCGCTGCGGGAAAAAAGGCATACGGGCAGCGCTGGTACTGGCGCCCCTCGTAACCGGGCGGATGATCGAAACAGCGGCGGAAACGGCCCAGGCGATGGAAAGCCGGGGAGCCTCTCTGCGATTTTAGCATTCAGGCACTATTGTAATAGCGGATTTCTTTTTTTGGGCGCATTCGGCGCTGCGCGCCGAACCGGGCTTTCCGGGGCTCCGCGTATCCGCTATAGCGGCCCGCTCCGGCCCCGCCGCTATGCGCCGGGTCTGCTTCGGACCCTCCGGGTCCGGCGCACCCCTACAATCCCTTGCGCTGCAAAGAAAACGACTTCCGTGCCGTTTTCTTTGCTTTGAGTTTTGCTCCGCAAAACTCACGGATCCGTTGCAGCCGGCATCCTGCCGGCCCGGCTGCGCCGGAAAGCGGCATCTGGACCGTTTTCTTTTGCTTTGAGTTTTGCCCTGCAAAACTCACGGATCTATCGCGGCCGGCGTCCTGCCGGCGCGGCCCTTCGCCGAAGCGTATTTTCAGTTCCGGGTAAGCCGCGCCAGAAAAGCCCTGGTCCTTTCCTTCCGGGGTTTGTCGATCACTTCCGCAGCCGGGCCTTCCTCGATAAAGGCGCCGCCGTCCATGAACAGGACCCGGTCGGCCACTTCCCG
>JAIRYB010000041.1 GCA_031267955.1 Spirochaetaceae bacterium
CCTATTTTCACACGAACAGAAAGGGGAATTCGGGTAAAATCAGGGATACCGAAGTGGAAGTTCGCGGGGTTCGTGCATTAGTTCGTGGTTAAATTCTTTCTAAACTGAGAATTGCTGGATGCCTCTTGCCGTCCGCTTGACTATTTCCCCCAATTACGGCATTCTTTGTTTATATACACCATGGTGGATGTAGCTCAGCGGTAGAGTCCCAGATTGTGGATCTGGTCGTCGCGGGTTCAAACCCCGTCATCCACCCGAAACAATGCCTTGCTGCCCGTGAATGTACGGGGTTCGAAGGGTCCGGCCCGCCGACCAGGCGGGAGGAAAAGGCGCCACGGATGGCGCCGCCAGGGACGGACCCCGGCCCGGAGGCCCGAGACAGGACGCCGAGGGCCGCAGGGCAAACCCCGTCATCCACCCGAAACAATGCCTGCTGCCCGTGAATGTACGGGGTTCGAGGGGTCCGGCCCGCCGACCAGTCGGGAGGAAAACGCGCCACGGATGGCGCCGCCAGGGACGGACCCCGGCTGCAACAGATCCATGAGTTTTGCGGAAAATCCGGTCCGACAGGGCCGGATTCCTCCCTGAATATGAAATTGCCAATTGCCGGTTTTCAGAATTGACGCCGTCCAATATCTAGGGTATAGTAATAACAAATGGCCGTAATTACCAGTCAAAAAATAGCCACTTATTATGAAAGGTACAAAGCAATCGAGGTCACCTATACCAAAGATATTATCCATGTAACCGGGATGGTCCCCCAGCAGATTCATCTGAAGTGCGCGGGCGATTTTTGGCCCTGCGTGGTCTATTCCTCGTCGTTTGAGGGGGCCAAGGTTGTGGCGAATATCAAGTCCGGGCTGCTCAACAAGCTACAGGCGGCCAATAATTCCGCGAGCCTCCGTTTTTGCTTTACCAATCCGGAAACGAACCAGCCGGTGACTTTTTTTGTCGCGGTCCGGGTAAGCGCGAGCTCCCCGTACAAGGATTCCAAAGATATGGCCTTGTTCGCGCTCCAGTTTACACAGCGGCCTCCCGACGATCTGATCCAGATTATGGGCCGCCTTCTTGACGCGAATGTCAATTCAGTGAAGCGTAAAAACGAGCGGATCGCCCTGACGAACGAAACTATCCGGCGTCTGAAGATCCTCCCCAAGGATATTTCCGCCTATGTACAGGGCGTCCCCCGCCCCTGTATTTTACGGGAAATTTCTTTTGTCGGGGCAAAATTGGTGATCATGGGCGTCGCGAAATTCCTGATAGAAAAAGAATCCGCGCTGCGGATCGATTTTGAAGATCCGAGGGAAAGTTTCCTTATCAAGGGAAAACTGAGCGCCGCCGATCCTGTTGAAGGCCGGCAGGATCTGCTCGCGGTGGACATCGCGTTTACCGAGCAGATAATCCCCCTGGGCTACAAGATACGGCTGAACGATTATTTAAGCCAGGTCTGGGCGGACAGCCGTTCCGCCGACAAACAGAACACCCAGGGCGCGGTAAAGAAGATTCAAAAACCGTCAAACCAGAATACGGCGGAAACGCCCCAGGCGGTAAAAAAAGACGCGGCGGAAACCGGGGCAAAGCCCGCGGCAAATCCTACGACGGAAACTGCGGCGACGCCCGGGGCAAAACCCGGCGAAGAGGCCCCCGGGAACGGCAAGGAAGAAAAGCCCGGGCCGGTTGAAAAAACCCTGGGCGGAGCGGCGCGCAAATAATGCAGAACGGGCAGAGCCGCATTGTCTTTCTTTCGGTTCCCGAATCGCTGAGGGGCCGTCTTGCCGCCCTGGTAAATCAGGATGAGCAGGAAGAACACGGCGGGTGCGAAAGCGAACGCATGCAAGGCCATGAACACGGCGAAAACGAATACGGGTACGCGGAGGGCCATGAAGACGGGGATTTTTCCGGCGCTTTCGACATCGATCCGTCGATCCCCATCCCGGTAGAGCTGCCGCCCGGCGATACCGCGCTTGACTTTGACAAACTTTCCTGGGAGATGATCGTCGCGGGGATGCTGCACGTTATCGCGGAGGGGGAAGCCGGCAGCGGCGACATTGATTACTACCGCCGTTTTGTCCTGTCCGTAAAGCCCAATATCATGGCGGAATTTACCGAAACAGCCATATTCCACGCCAAGAACGGGAATTTCGATCTGGCAAGGGAAATACTCACGGTCCTCCTGGGCCTTTTTCCGAACGCCCCGGAATTGCTCCTCAACCTGGCGCTGGTCCTGGAAGACCGGGCCGTAGCCCTGGAAAGGGCGGGCCGCGAGGGAGAGGCGGAAGCGGAAAACGAGAGGGTACACGGAATCTACCGGGAAATAATAGGCCTTGACCCGCCTTTTCCCAACGGCCTTTTTAACGCGGGCTTCTTTTACCTGAAAAAGCAGGGTTTCAGCAAGGCCAAGGAATGCTTTTCCGCCTACCTTCCGGTGGCCGATAATCCGGCAAAAAAGGAAAAGGCCCGGGTTATAATCCGGGAAATTTCAGGCCGCAGCCTGGACGACGAAATTTTCCGGGAAGCCTACGATTTTATACGCCTGGGGGAAGAGCAAAAGGGGATGGAGAGGATACGGGATTTCCTGGATCGGCACCCGTCCGTATGGAACGGCTGGTTTATATTGGGCTGGGCCCTGCGCAGGCTGGGCCGCTGGGAAGACGGCGCGGCTTCCTTCCGCAAGGCGGTAGAATTGGGCGGCGGTAACAGCGACACCAGGAACGAGCTTGCCATTTGCCTGATGGAACTGGGGGACTACGCCTCGGCCCGCAAAGAGCTGGAGCTGGCCTTGCGAGAGGAGCCTGAAAATACCAAGATAATTTCCAACCTGGGGGTCCTGGCCCTAAAGCGCGGCGAATCGGGCGAGGCGGCGGGTTTTTTCCGCACTGTCCTGGAATTCGAGCCGGACGACCCGATAGCGAAAAGCTACCTGGGCGAGTAAGTCGGTTTGAGCGGGCCGATTGGCCTGCTACGCCTCGCCGAGTGAAAAATCGCCGATTATCTTGAAGCGCCTGCCATCGCGGACCAGTTCCAGGTTGCGGCCGGGGAAATAGCGGGGCAATTTCCGGCGCAGAAGTTCCGCGGCGAAATCCATCAGAAATTCAAACTGTTCCGGGCTGACTTTTTCCAGAGTGGCTATCTTGAAACCCACGATATAACCCCTCCCCCTCTCCGAGCCTATTCCAACGCTGAAATCAGGGGCAATCTCGAAAAGCCCGTCCATTTCCGGGTTATAGGTTTCCCCCCGGCCCGGGCGGTTCGGGTGGCGGAGGAAACTGCCGCCCCACGCGTCCTCAAGTTCCTCGTCGGCCTCGTGGAACATCGCCTCCAGGGTTTCGGTAAAAGCGGCCAGCTTGGGGTGAATATACACTGCGCTCCCAGCCTAATCGGGCAGAGCCAGGCTCAGCACCTCGTCAAAGCGTTCCACCGGGTGGAATTCGATACCCTTCTTTACATAGTCGGGGATATCGTCCAGATCCCGCACGTTCTGCCTGGGGATGATGATATGCTTCGCCTTGTTCCGCCGGGCGGCGATGGTCTTCTCCTTAAGGCCGCCTATGGGAAGTACCTGCCCGGTAAGGGAAAGCTCCCCGGTCATTACCAGCCGGTCCGTGATCACCCGGTTCCGCATCAGGGACAATAGCGCCGTGGCCATGGTGATCCCCGCCGAAGGGCCGTCCTTGGGCGTGGCCCCTTCGGGTATGTGCAGGTGGATGTGGTTTTTTTCAAACCAGTCGGAGGAAAGGCCGTAGCGTTCCGAGCCGAGCTTGCGGGCCACGGTCATGGCGATGGCGGCGCTTTCCTTCATGACATCCCCCATCTTGCCGGTGAGGGTAAAGCCTTCCTTGCCCGGCACCGAGGCCGCTTCGATCACCAGGGTATCGCCGCCCATGCTGGTCCAGGCGAGCCCCACGGATATGCCGGGCCGGTCCGCCTTTTTTATGTCATCCTCGGGGAAGATGGGTTTGCCCAGGTGTTTTTCCACCGCCCTCTTGTCTACGACAAATTTCTGCGCCTGGAGCGCCAGCGCCGCGGAGGAAAGGCCCGGGGCGCCGCTGTCCGGCGCGCTGCCTTCCGGGGGGGGGGATTGCGGCGCGGCTCCGCCTGCTGCCCGGCCGGCGGCGGAAACCGGCGGATACGCGCCGCCCTTCGGGGCGGGCTTCCCCCCCATATCCTCAACGTTTTCCACGATCTGCCTTGCAAGCTTGCGGTGAATCTTGTCCAGATTCTTTTCGAAATTCCTTACCCCGGCTTCCCGGGCATAACCATTGGCAATATGGAGCAGGGAATCCCGCGAGTACTTTACCTGGTTTTTCCTGAGGCCGTTTTTTTCGAGACTCCTGGGCAGAAGGTAGCGCCTGGCTATCTCCAGCTTTTCCGTGTCGATATAGCCGGGAAGCTGGATGATCTCCATACGGTCAAGCAGCGGCCCGGGGATAGTATCCAGCGTATTGGCGGTAACGATGAAGAAAATATGGGAGATGTCGAAGGGCAGATCCAGGTAATGATCCCGGAAGCTGCTGTTCTGCTCGGGATCGAGCACTTCGAGGAGGGCGCTTGCCGGGTCCCCCTGGAAACTGGCCCCCATCTTGTCGATCTCGTCGATCATGAAAACCGGATCCCTGGTCTTGACGATCTTGAGCCCCTGGATTATCTTCCCGGGCAGCGCCCCGATATAAGTCCTGCGGTGGCCTTTGATCTCGGCCTCGTCCCTCATGCCGCCCACCGAGAAGCGGAAAAACCGCTTGCCCAGGGCGCGGGCTATGGACCGCCCCACCGAAGTTTTCCCCACGCCCGGCGGCCCCGCCAGGCAGATAATGGACCCCATGGGGATCTTCCGTATTTCGTACTTTTCCTTCTCCCCGGAATCCGCGGCGGGAGTCTTGACGGCAGAAGGCTTCTTCCCGGCGGAACGCAGCTTCCGCACCGCAAGGTATTCCACAATCCGGCTTTTCACGTCTTTAAGGCCGTAGTGATCCTGTTCCAGAATATCCCTGGCGGTCTTAAGGTCAAAGCGTTCCGGCGCGGGTTCCCCCCAGGGAAGGCTGGCAATCACATCCAGGTAGTTGCGGGTAACGACAAATTCCGCTGAGTTGGGGTCCATCAAACTGAATTTTTCAAGCTCCTGATCGACCGCCTCCTTGATTTCGCCTTCAAATTTGAAAGCGTCCAGTTTTTCCTTGAACTTCTGGTACTCGGAACTTTTGGCGTCCGTAGCCATTCCCAATTCGCTTTTGATTGCTTTGAGCTCTTCTTTCAGGAAGTAGTCCCTCTGGCTCTTCTCGATCTTCTCGTTTATCTCTTTTTGGATTTTTTTCTGTATGCGCAAAAGTTCCTGTTCTTTTTTGATGAATACCAGTACCTGCTCCATGCGTTTGCGCACGTTGAGTATTTCCAGGATCTTCTGCTGCTCGTTCTTTTCGATATTGAGAATACTGGCAATAAAGTCGGCGATCTTCCCCGGATGATCGATATTGATCATGTTGAGCCGCATCTCCTCGGAAAAGAGCGGGTTGTTCTCGGAAATCTGCTTCATCTCGCTGATAAGCGCCCTGGTAAGGGCCTTTACTTCGCTGGTATCGTCCTCTTCGTCCTTGAGGTAGCTCACCGCCGCCACAATAGGGTTGGAAGCCGAAAGGGCCTTCTTTACCTGGAAACGCTGGAGCGTGGAAATAAAGATGTTCAGGCCCCCGTCCGGAAGGTTGATCTTCTTGACGATCTTCGCGGCGGTACCCACCTTGTAAAGGTCCGTAATCGAGGGGGTTTCGGTCTCGTTCTGAAGCATCACAAGCCCGATAAAGCCGTCCCCGGACACCGCCTCATCGACCACCTTCACATCGGCGGGGTTGCCGATCATGATCGGGGTGAAAATTCCGGGGAAAATCGGCCGGCCCATGAGGGCAACCAAAGGCAGCTTGGTGGGAAGTATCTGATCTATAGGAACTACGCTTTGGTCTGACATATCAACCCCTTTTCCAATACAAAGTACGCGCCAAAAAAATCCGTTTCGGGTATAAAACGGAAATGAGCCTTTGCGGAGCAAAGCTCCGCAGTATTAAACCAGACTTTTGAATAACCTGCTTCAAATATCGCAAAAAACCCCTTGAAAGGCAAGAAAATGGAGGCCATCCTCAAAATAAACGCCGGGAAATGGGCCTCCGCGCGGCAGGGGGCGGGCCAGGCCCTCATAGTGATTCCGGAAAGGCATTTTACGGCGGAAAAAGGCCGCGAGAGCGGGGATTTGGCCCTCAGAGTTCCAGTTCCAACTGGCCGCTTTGCAGGGCGTCGCGGTTCTTCCCCTTCTGGGGGAATATTTCGCGGCGCCAGCCCATCGCGGCGGCTATGGACTGGGCCACGGGGAGTATCTGGGAATCGGTGTAGTGATCGTAGTCAAAGGGCGCGTGGAGCAGGGCCTCGCCGTTTTCATCGGCGCTGGGTTCGGGGCCGTTCACGGTCCAGACAAATTCCACTGTCCCGCGCTTTCCCTTCCAGCCGAGGGCCCGGGCCGCCTTTACCTGGGGAGGGGTCGCCGCGGTGTAGGCCTCGGGCGGACGGGAGAGCCGCTTGCGGTACGCGAGTTCATCGTCCAGGCTGCCGGTGCGCAACTGACCCAGTATGTCCGTAACATACTTTATATATTCGCCCTCGCCTGTATTACTGAAAACCAATTCCAGTAATTCTACCTGTACGCGCCGCGCAAGGGGCGTAGAATCGCTGCGCACGGCCTCCATGCCCTTTACCTCGACTACCGGGACTCCCCCCTCGGTAAGAAGATAGCCCCCGTACCCCTTGGCCCTGCCCCGGGCTTCCCCCTTGTCGTGGACAGTACGCAGCGGCGGGATAAGCAGACGGCGGTAGGCTTTTTCGCAGCGCAGTTCAATGCAGGATTCCAGGCCGTATTCTTTTCTTATTTCCCCGGCAAGGGCAAGGTTGAGTTCGCCCGCCAGGGCCGCGCAGCGTTCCTGAAATTCGCCCCAGGCCGCGCTGTCCCCAAGGCCGGTTTCAACAAAAAGCGAATCCGTATCCCCGTAGAGGACGCGGTAGCCCTTCCCGGCAAACCAGTCCCGGGAAAAGTAGAGCCATTTCCTGGCAAACGAGGTTATCGCCCCGGCAAGCTCGGTACGGCCGTAGCGGCAGGACGCGGTTCCCAGGACGCCGTAAAAACTGTTCATCAGTATTTTATACACAAACGCCGCGGTCTCGTCCCCCGCGTCAAGGGCCTTGCGCCGGGAGGCAAAATACCCGGAGATAAGTTCCGGCAAAGCCCCCGGCTCGCGCGTAAAAGCGGCCCCGTTCGGCGCGATGATGGCGCCGGCCGGGCTCAGGGAGGCCCTCTCGTGGGCCAGCGGGTCGATATTAAAAGTACGCATAATCGTCGGATAGAGGCTGCGGAAATCATAGACCGCCACATTGGGGAAAAACCCAGGCAGGGGGTCAAGCACGGTTCCTCCCGCCGCCCCGGAAACATCCCGGCCCGCAGCGCCGGCGG
Organism: Spirochaetaceae bacterium; assembly: GCA_031267955.1. Classification (GTDB taxonomy): domain Bacteria; phylum Spirochaetota; class Spirochaetia; order Treponematales; family Breznakiellaceae; genus JAIRRR01. The sequence continues at coordinate 7,481 of JAIRYB010000041.1, forward strand.
GCGGCGGCGCGATTGAGCGCCTGCGCAGTTCAAGGGCGTAGATCCGCTCAAAACTCGCCACGCTGGTCCAGGCTTTGTCAAGGGAGACCCCGGTAAGGCTTGCCCTTTCCATAGTCAGGCTGAAGAGGCCTGTCGCGGCGAGTATCCTGAGTACCAGTTCCGCGTCCCGGTAACAGTACCGGGCGAAACTTTCGGGATCGGCGGCGTAGAGGCTGTCCAGTTCCTCTATTTTTCTTTTTCCCCGAGAGGCGACGGTTTTCCCCTCGCCAAGAATGGTCCGGGCCACCGTTTCCAGGGTAAAATCCGCGTAAGCGCCCTGGCCCCAGCCACGGGGCCCGGAACGGGTCACGCGCAGGGCGTCCACCACCTGCCGGCCCGGAACCAGCGCCGCGGCGGAACGTCTGTGCCAGAGCCAGCCCGCCTCCCCGGCGAAAAATTTTGCCTGCTCCCCTGCCCTGCCCAGGGCAAAGGGTATCCCCAGTTTTTCACAGCGGGCGGCAAGGTGGGGAAAATCAAAATCCAGGAAATTCCAGCCGGTAAGCAGGTCCGGGTCCAGTTTCCGTATATCCCGCACAAAGGCTTCAAGCAGGGAACGCTCGTCCCCGTGCCGGTAAACCCGCGCGGCGCCCTCCGCCGCCCCGGGCCCTCCGGCAGCCCGCGTTTCACCGGCGCACGCTTCACCTGAGCCCCCGGCGGGCCGCGCCTCCCTCGGTGCTTCACCGGACGCCGCCGAAGGCGATGCCAGCACGCGGACATGGCCCGAAAAAACGGCGAAATTTGAATCGGCCAGACTTATCCCCACCGCGCGTATGGAATTGTCACGGGTATCGGTTTCAATATCGACGGAGGCTATCCTCAGGGCCGCCTTTACCGGCCCCTCCGCCGGCAGCAGTTCCGCGCCGGTAAATACCAGGCCCACTTCCCGCCCGCGCCGGGACTCCCCCCGGATTTCCACCGGCCCCCGGATATAGCGGCCGGCCAGAAACGCCTCGGCGGGCTTTATGTCGCCGTCGGGAGTCGTAATGCCCGCCTGTCCAAGTCTTTTCAAGGCGGCGGTCCTGTCCGCGAAACGCGCGAAACGGAGCAGGGCAAGCCTTTCCCTGCCGGAAAAATCCTCCAGCTTCCCGGGGAAAACCCGGTAATCGAGGCGCGACAGCAATACTCCGCAGCGCTCCAAATCGCCTTCGTATATGTGGAACGAAGGCCGCCAGTTCTTTTCAATAACGGCAAATGAACGGCCGTCCTCAAGCCGGCCCGCAAAGTAAAGCCGGTCCCGGCGGTGATCCGCCCAGGCGTGAACCAGAAACCCGCGCATGGCTTGTAATGCCATATATTCACAGGGAAAACAAGGCCCCG
>JAIRYB010000060.1 GCA_031267955.1 Spirochaetaceae bacterium
AATGCATAAAAATTCACGAAAGTGAATTTTTATTCCTTACAAACTCCGAAAGCATGCCCATTAATCGGGATTTTTTGCATGAATATGCAAAAAATCCACAAGTGCAACAGGCTGCTAGCACACCGTTTTGGCGGGGTCTGCATCGGCATATATGCCGCACAGCAGGCCCCGCCGCATTTTGCCAGCCCTGGTCGCGAACCTTCGGTTCGATGCTGCGCAAAGCCCTTGTCCGGCCCGGCGCTTCGCATGGAATTAACTTCGTAATGTTAAATTGTTTTTTTCCCGGTAATGAGTTTGTAGAAGGCTTCCTGTTTGCCGCTTTTCTCTTTAAGTATATCGAGTTTTTGTGAGATAACCCCGTCGATTTTTTCAATAACCGCGGTTGTTGCCAGAATCCTCGCATTGTAACGCGGCGCGATTCCGGCAAGTATTTTCGAGCGCACAAGGGGGGAACCGAACGCGCTGTAACCGCCCGGCTCGGCCCAGACAAAGGCGCATTCCCCGGTGTCAATGCCGAAACACCAGTCCCCTTCGGGGGTGTGGCTTATAAGGTCCATTGTAGCGCCGACAGCCTTTGAGGCGGGGCTGTTGTTACTGTGGGCATTTATTTCGTCTTCGTAGGGGACTTCGGACTTTACGCTGTTAAGGTAGGCGCGTTCAAGGGGGGAGCCGAAGGCTATCATGACCAGGTCCCCCTCGGCGCCGGTAAAGACGCCCCCAAACCGGGCGAAATGCCGGAATACGGCCCGCCTGAAATTCCGGAGCAGGGCGGCGCCTTCTCTGGGGTTTTCCCGGTTCTCGCCTGAAAGAAGCGACGGCTGCCTCACCGTAATCACAGCGGCTTTAGCCCTGAGAAGCTCCCCCGGCCTGGGATGGCCCGCCCGGATCACCTGGCGCAAATAAGGCCGCGCGAGGTTCGGGCCGTATGCAAGGCGGAATTGCTTGGATTCCCTTTTCTTAATCCGGACCGCCATAAAGAACGAAGCAAAAACCCCCGCGCCGGCGGTAAGTACGGGCGGGAGCGGATCGATCCAATAATCGGTAAAAACAAAACCCAGCGAAAACACCAGGGCTTCAAAAAGAACCAGTACTAGCCCGATAACAATCGTGAACACAGGCCTGGTTTTCCGGAGCAGGAACAGTATCGCAAAGGCGATACAGCCGGACCACAGGAACAGGTAATGATCCGCCAGGGGTATCACCGCGCGGCCGGTAAGAATACTGTTGGCAAGTATCGCCGAAGCCTCGGCGTCGGTGGGGTTTGGCCCCCGGATAAAGGGGGCAATAATTTTTTTCAGGCCGGGCGGAATTCCCTGAGCAGCGCCGCTGTTCTCTGAAACCGGGCCGGGGGCGGACACCGGCCCCATGATGCACAGAGACCCTTCCGCCACCGCTGAAATTTCTTCCCGGAAGGATGAAAATTCCTCATATTTTTCCCGCAGATTCATAAAAAAACTAATCGCGCTGTCCCGCATGGCCACAAGCTGGTCAATCCCCCCCTCGGCAAGATGTTCCCGCGCGATAAGTTTTTCATAACCGGTAACAAGGCTTGACTCCGAACTTCCGTCAAGGTAGTTTTCTATGCTCTTTAAATATTCCCCGCGGGAATTCAGCCAGCGGATTTTTCTTTCGGCATCGGGCTTTTCCAGCATTTCATCGCGCAGGTTCCTGGAATAGCGGTAAAGGATGACAGGATAATCTTCCGGATCGAGGTAGGCGAAATAACCCCGGGTTTCCGCCTCCTGGAAAAGGGCAAACAGTTCCTGTTCAGCCCTTTCATATTCCAGAAATACCGGCAGGGGGACCCGCTTAAAACCCGCAGCGCCGCGGAACCCCTCCACAAGGATATTCCCCCCCCTGTCCAGGGCAATAAGATCCTCCCCGGCGGAATTGCTGAGGCGCAGCCTCAACCGCCCCCCTGACACTTCCGGCCCCGCCCGGTTAAACCGGCTTTTAAGCGCGGCATACGCGATGTGCTCAATTCCGTCCGGGGCCGCCGCCCTTGCCGTGCCCGCGCCGCCCGCTTCTTCCCTGCCGCGGCCTGCCGGCGGAAACAGTACCGGGGCAATCCGGCGGAAAACGCCGTCCGGGTCCGGCCTGAGGCGGGAATACCGGCGGCCGGTTTCCCCCGGCGCGGATATGTTCTGCCTCCGAATCAGGGATACCCGTATATCCTCGCTCTGCCAGACATTACCGAACGCCTCTACGGCGCGTTCCAGAAACGCCGTACCCGATTCGTCCTGGTTCAAAAACGACGAGACGAGCCTCTCCTTGCCCATTTCGGTAAGCAGGATCAGATCCGCTACGTACTGTTCCGATTCGCCGGGGGTAATGGACCCCACCCGTATCCCCTGGAACAGATTGCGGATATTTTGCTCCAAAAGGGCAAATTCCTCGTAAAAGCCCGCCCGCAGTTCTTCTTCGGTCCCCGCGCTCCCCAGGGAGGCTCCCAGGATCGGCGTTTGTATGATCAGGCCCGAAGCTTCCAGCTCCGCCAGAACCAGAATCACCTGGCCCGCCGTCACCGGATCGATAAGCTGCCCTGCCCCCGCGTCTTGGTTTCCCGAATCAAAGCCTGTTTCAATAAGGGCAAGTTCCGGCGAAACCGGGGAGCCGCGCCGGTATTTCATGAGAAAATCGTAAAAGAACCCCAAACGGGGGCCCCTGAAAAGATAGTTGGACAGGAACAGACTCCCGATCATAACGATCAGGGAAACGAGGAACCGTAATTTATACTTTTGACGGAAAATTGAAACTGCCATGCGCCTGTTACGCTATTTTCGGCGCGTTCCCATAGGGCCTTAACCGCTTTGCGCGGAATCCGCAGGCAGTCGCGAAAAAAACTCTGTAATTCGCGCCTTTACCGGCTTTACGCGATAACGGCGCGCGGGAACGGCGGCAGATACCCGCCTGGCAGTTTGTTGCGCTTTGCGCATAAAACGGTATAAATATTCATATTATGAATATTTATACCTTACAAACTGCGAAGGATGCCGGATAATCGTGGTTTTTGCGGCACGAAGTGGCGCAAAAACCTATAACTGCAACAGGCTCCTAGCGTTCGTGCTTACTGTACACCCGCCAGGTCGATCCGATCACTGTTTCCGGATCCGAGTGTTTCGCGGTCCAGCCCAGGGTTTCGCGCGCGAATTTTGCCGACGCGGTGAGCTTTGCCGGGTCCCCGGGGCGGCGGCTCACGATCTTCGAAGGGATGGGCCTGCCGGAAACCCTGCGGGCCGTCTCGAGAATCTCCAGAACGGAGAATCCCTGCTCGCTCCCCAGGTTAACGGTAAGGCTGCTCCCTTTTTTCCCGAGATATTCCAGAGCCGCCACGTGGCCCGCAGCGAGATCGCTTACGTGGATATAGTCGCGGATGCAGGTGCCGTCCGGGGTATCGTAATCGTTGCCAAAAATCCGCACTTCGCCCCGCATCCCCGCCGCGCCTTCCATAATTACCGGGATAAGGTTCGCGGGATTTTGTTCAAGCCCGGTGATACGCCCATTCACATCGTAGCCCGCGGCGTTAAAATAGCGCAGGGCGGCGAATTTGACGCTCCGGATCTTGTCGTACCAGGCGAGAAAACGCTCGATTTCCAGCTTGGTAAAGCCGTAGTAATTTTCAGGGACGGCGGGGTGGTTTTCGTCGATGGGAAGGTATGCCGGCTCCCCGTATACGGCGGCGCTGGAGGAAAAAACGATGAAGGGTATTTCTGCCTCCGACACGGCGTTCAGGATATTCACCGCGCCGCTGATATTGTTCAGGGAGTATTTTTCCGGCTTTAGCATGGATTCCCCGGCGGCCTTAAAGGCGGCAAGGTGTACAACGGCGTCATAGCCGCTCCTGGCCGCCTCCGCCGCAGAACCCCCGGCGCCCGCCTGGAGCCGGTCGGAACCGCCCCGGGCCGCCCGGAGAAGGTCCGGGTAGCTTAGTATATCGCCGTGGATAAAATCCTCTTCCGGAAAGAGGTTCTGCCGCAGCCCGCTTGAAAGGTTGTCGAATACAGTAACTTTATGGCCCTGATCCAGAAATTCCCTGGCTACATGGCTCCCAATATAACCCGCGCCGCCGATGATAAATATATTCAATTTTCGCTCCTAAATCTGAATAGTTACTTGGCTCTCATCTAAAACGCTAGTTTCAGCCGCGCCAAATGTCAAGCCACGCGTAGATCCTGAAACCTTACGGTTCGTTAAGATTCTGATAGTTTTAGTAAGAAATTCTCTCTTTTTCGCGTTCTGACAAAATCCGGCATATTGTCGGCGTCAATAAAAATTGTTATCTTAAAAAGTAATGAAAAGAGAAATTTACAAGATCGATGCGGCCTACCCGTTTTTTTTCGCTATGGTAGTTTCCGCCTTTATCTGCGTTCTCGAAATTTTCCCCCGGATTACCGCCTATCTGGATCTCCCCGGAGACCGGAACGAGGTTCCCCTGGCGGTTGAAGATCTGCCCGTCGAAATTTCCCCGGAAGATGCTGATAATGCTGACGATACCCTGGCAGGGGCACCTGATCCCGCCGTAATTATGCCTTCTGCGCGTTTATCATTGGCCGCCGCGGATGTTTCCGCGGAACCGGACAAAATTCTGGCGGCCTACCGAAACCCCGAAAGCCGGAACTACGTAATATCCCTATTCGGCGAAATCATCCATTCGCAGGAACTCGCCCAGATTATTCTGGCAAACACGGATATTTTCAACATCCCCCCCAGCCTGGCCTTTGCCCTTTGCTGGGAGGAAAGCCGCTTCAAAACTAGGGCGATAAACCAGAAAAACCGGAACGGCAGTACGGACCGGGGGCTTTTCCAGCTCAACGACCAGTCGTTCCCGCAGCTCAGCGAAAAAGAATATTTCGACCCCCGGCTCAATTCCTATTACGGGCTTTCCCATCTGCGCTGGTGCCTGGATTCCGCGGGATCGCTGGTAGCCGGGATCGCGATGTACAACGCCGGAACCAACCGGGTCAGCGCCGGAGGCACCCCCAAGATGACCCTGGATTACGTGTCCAAGATACTCGCCTCCAAACAGCGTATAGAGGCTTTTTTTGAGGAACACCAGCCGAAACCGCCTCCGGCTATGGTGGTGGCAGCCCAGGAGGTTCAGAAGGTTCAGGAGGAAAAAATTGAACCCGAGGCGCAGCCCGATCCCCCCAGAAAAACCCGTATAGCCTTCCTTTCGCCCCCCTGGTGAACGCGCAGCCGGCCGCGCGCGATATCATGATATTGCCGTGTCCAGCGCCACTTTCATCATCCGCGTAAAGGTTTTTTGGCGTTCCTCGGCGCTGGTCAGTTCGTGGCTTATCAGGCTGTCGGATATGGTAAGGATGGTTAGGGCTTCCCGGCCGTATTTGGCGGCCAGGGTGTAGAGTTCGGCGCATTCCATTTCCACAGCCACCACGCCGAATTTGGCCCAGAGCTTCCATTCGTCGCCGTCCTCGCCGTAGAACAGGTCCGACGAGAGGATGGGGCCCACTACGGGATTCCACCCCCTGGCCGTGGCGATCTCGTAAGCCGATTTAAGCAGGCCGAAGCTGGCGGTGGGGGCAAAATCCCTGCCGCCGAAACGGTTCCTGTTCACCCCGGAATCGGTGCAGGCGGACATCGCGAATACCAGGTCGCGGAGTTTTACCTCTTCCCGCATGGAACCGGCAGTGCCGACGCGGATGGCCCGCTTAACCCCGTAATCCCGAAAAAGCTCGTTCGCGTAAATCGAAAATGAGGGAATCCCCATGCCCGTACCCTGAACCGAGAGCTGTTTCCCCTTGTAGGTCCCGGTAAATCCCAAAATATTGCGGATATCGCTGTACTGCCTGGGACTTTCCAGAAAATTCTCCGCGATAAACCTGGCCCGCAGCGGATCTCCGGGGAGCAGGATTGACTCGGCAATTTCGCCGGGTTTAGCCGCAATGTGAATAGACATGATTTTCTCCTCTCCGCCCGGCCGCGTTCCGAACACGGCCAGTGGCGCTGTTGTCTGTCCTCAGTATAGCGTTTTTCCGTAGGTGAAAAAAGATGGGGACGGGGATAGGGCGCTTAACAAATAACAGCCGGCAGCAGCGATTAACAGAGAGCAATCAGCGATTACGAGGCCCCGCGCGCCCCGCAGCGGGCAAGCACGGCAGGGCCCCGTGTAGCGATTCGCGCGGCCCGCGCTATTTTACCGCCGCAAAACCCGCTTTCAAATCGTCGATGATGTCGTCGATGTGCTCGGTGCCGACGGACAGGCGGACGGTATTGGGTTTTATGCCCTGTTCCAGGAGTTCCGCCTCGCTGAGCTGGGAGTGGGTAGTGGAAGCCGGATGTATTACCAGGGATTTTACGTCCGCCACATTCGCGAGAAGGGAGAAAAGTTCCAGTTTCTCGGTAAACCGCTTTGCCTGATCCGCGCCGCCCTTTAACTCAAATGTAAAGATCGATCCCGCGCCGCTGGGGAAGTACTTTTTGTAAAGCCCGTTGTCGCGGTGATCCGGCAGCGAGGGGTGGTTCACCCGCTCGACCTGGGGATGGGAGAGGAGGAAGTCTATCACCTTGAGGGCGTTCTGCACGTGCCGCTCCACGCGGAGGGACAGGGTTTCGAGCCCCTGGAGGAACAGGAATGCGTTGAACGGGGACAGGGCCGAGCCGGTGTCGCGCAGCAGGGTGGTCCGGGCCTTGATGATATAGGCGATATTCCCCACCGCCTGGGTAAAGACGACCCCGTGATAGCTCGGATTCGGCTGGCTCAGGCCCGGAAATTTGCCGCTTGCCGCCCAGTCGAATTTGCCGCCGTCCACGATAACGCCGCCGATGGATGTCCCGTGGCCGCCGATAAATTTGGTAGCCGAATGGACCACAATGTCCACGCCGTATTCGATAGGCCGCAAAAGGTAGGGGGAAGCGAAGGTATTGTCCACGATTACCGGGATGCCGTGCTTGTGGGCAATGGCCACGACCGCCTCAATATCCACTACGGAACTGTTGGGATTTCCCAGGGTTTCAAAGAAGATCGCCTTGGTGTTGGGCTTTATGGCCTTCTCGAAATTGGCGGGAACGCTCCCGTCTACAAAGGTAGTATCAATCCCCTGATCCTTAAAGGTATTGATAAACAAGTTGTAAGTACCCCCGTAGATCTGGTTATCCGAAACGATGTGGTCCCCGGAACGCGCGATATTCTGGACTGCGTAGGTGGTCGCGGCTGCGCCGGAAGACACGGCAAGGGCCCCGACTCCGCCTTCCAGGGCCGCGATTCTCGCCTCGAACGCGGCCCAGGTGGGATTCATGATCCGGGTGTAGATATTCCCCATCTCAGTCAGGGCGAAGCGATCCGCCGCGGACTTGGAAGAGGGAAACACGTAGGAACTTGTCTGGTAGATGGGCACCGCCCTGGCGTCGGTAGCGGGGTCCGGGTTTTCCTGCCCCGCGTGAATCTGGATAGTCTCAAACCTGTAATTCTTTGCCATAATACGCTCCTTGAAAGCAGGGGACACAGCCCCGGCCGAATAGGTATATAAATTCTATATGATTAATATGATATTATAGGCGCTAACTGTCAAGGGCTTTTATAAATTTTTTTAAATATTTTATAAAACTTCTTGCTTTTTTTTTGCTACCGATATATAATCATAAGCATATCGAAAGTATTTCGAAAAGGTTGTATAAGTGACCCTGGAACTTAGCACCCGGGAGCGGGTGATTATCGACAAACTCTCGGAAGACGGCGCGGTGTCCGTGGCCAGCCTGGCGAAAGAGCTTGGGTATTCGGAAGTGACTATCCGGGGGGATCTGAAGCTGCTGGAAGAAAAGGGCTGGATAAACCGTACCCGGGGAGGCGCTGCGCCGGCCCTGCACCGGAGCATTCTGGAACGGCAGCGTATCTTTCCCGAGCGCAAAAACGCCATTGCCCGGGCCGCGGCGGAGCTTGTGAACAACGGGGACGTGATCATGATCGAGGCGGGTACCACTACGGCCCTTATCGCCAGATATTTGGCGGGAAAGCGGGATGTCCACATCGTCACCAACTCGACCCTGGTATTTTCCTACGGGCGTATGAACCCCAATCTACAGATAACAATGACCGGCGGCGAATTCCGGCGGCCCACGGAGTCGCTTGTGGGGCCTATCGCGCTGGAAACCATTTCCCGCCTCAATGTGCGGCTCGCCTTTGTGGGGACCGACGGCTTTACTCTGGAACGCGGCATGACCACCCACATCGTGGAGGGGGTGGAGATTGTCAAGGCCATGCGGGACCATGCCGGAACCACGGTCCTCACCGCGGATTCGAGCAAATACGGCCGTATGGGTTTTGCCAACGTGCTGCCCCTTTCCGGAGTAGACCTGATCCTCACCGATGAAAACCTGGACGATAACGCCGCCGCGGAACTTGAAGCCGCCGGCATCCTGGTACGCAGGGTCAGGGCGGAGGCGGTAGCGGTATGATTTTTGCGCAGCGTATTTATAGAAAAGAAGATAAAGAAGATATGGAGGTACTATGGCATTTGTTTTGATCATGCCCCGCCAGGGGAATACGGTGGAATCCTGTATTATCAACGAATGGAAGGTAAACGAAGGGGACACGGTAGAGGCGGATACCCCGGCCTGTATTGTGGAAACCGACAAGGCTGTCTTCGAGGTCCCGGCCGGGGAAAAGGGCACGGTATTGAAGATAGTCCGGGAAGCCGGGGATGATGTGCCGGTCCTGGAAGCTATCGCGGTTATCGGCGCGGCGGGCGAGGACTGGCAGGCGGCGCTCGGCACGGCTGCCCCGGCGGGCGGCACGGCGGCGGCAACGGCTGCCCCGGTGGGCGGCACGGCGGTGGCGGCGGTTCCGGAGGCGGCTGCGGCAAGCGCCGGGACAGCCCCGGAAGCCGCGGCGGGCGGCGTTTCAGGGGGCGGCGGCGCGGCGGTTTCCCCGAGGGCGCGGAATCTGGCCGCTGGAGAAGGGGTCCCCCTGGGGGGCATTGCCGGAACAGGGCCGGGCGGCAGGATCATCGAGCGGGATAGTGCGGCGGTATTCCGGGCCCGGCCCGGCCTCAGCGCGGCGGCGAAAGCGGCGGCACAGGCGGGCGGCGCAGTCCCGGCGGCCGGTTCCGGCCTGGGCGGCCGGGTTACGGCGGCGGATATGGCGGGCGGCGGCGCGGCAACGGCGGCGGCAGGCGCGGCGGTTCCGGCGCCCGGCGCGGCCCCGGCAATTTCCGGCGAAGGGGCAATCACCGACACGCCGATCAAGGGCGTGCGGAAGATCATCTCGGACCGTATGCTCAACTCGCTCGCGAGCATGGCCCAGTTCACCCTTAACGCCAGCGCCCCGGCCTCGCGTATGCAGGAACTGCGGGAACGCATAAAGGCCGCCCCTCCCGAAAGCTTTATCGGCGCGGCGGGGCTTTCCAGGGTAACGGTGAACGATCTTATCCTCTACGC
>JAIRYB010000065.1 GCA_031267955.1 Spirochaetaceae bacterium
GGCAATCCAAACCTTCATACAAACCATACACAAACATCATCTAAGTATTTGGGATGAACTTGTTAAAGTATTCCAAGGTGATTATTCCTTGCCTTTCGAAATTACGACTGAATAGATACGTTTCTACTAAGAAACCGTATTGTGGTATTGGGGGTGATGTGCTAGAATTTCCGGAATGAAAAAGGAACATGCTACCTGCATTGTTGCCTGCGAGACGCTCAAACAGGAGCTTCTGGCTGCGATGGAAAAACGCGGCTGCGATTACCCGGTGGCCTGGATTGACGCGGGCAAGCATACCTGGCCGGACAAGCTGCGCGTCTCGGTGCAGGAGGCTATTGACAATATTCCGCCTTCATACGAAACAGTTCTGCTTCTTTTCGGTTTCTGCGGGAACGCCATGGTGGGTATTGAGGCGCGGAACCACAGGCTGGTAATGCCCAGGGCTGCGGACTGTATCCCCCTGTTCATCGGTTCGCGGGAGGAACGGGAGACATACGGGACGCGGACGTATTTTTTTACCGAGGGGTATCTTAATTCCGGCGGTAGCGCCGTCACAGACGCTTCCCGGATTTTCGAGCGTTACGGGGAAGAGGACGGGCTTTATATCCTGAAAGAAATGCTGGGCCATTACCAGGATTTCGCCGTGGTCGATACGGGGGTCTTTGACGTTGGCGCGGTAAAGTCCAGGGTGGAGGATTTCGCGGGGCAGCTTGAGATTCCGGTCAAGCTTATACCCGGCAGCCTGAGGCTTATCGACGCCCTTTTGTCCGGCGCCTGGCGGGAAGACGAGTTCCTGGTACTGGAACCGGGCGGGAAGGTCAGCTTCGAGGACTCTCTGGGCGCCGGCAAAGGCCAGGATTTTGCCGGAACGCCGGCTTAGCCGGGCGGAGGGCGGCATCCGGCGGGGCGTGCGGTAAAACGTAAAACAGGCGGGCCGCGGCGTGTTCCGGCAGCGCCGCGCGCCTTGATTCGCTGATTTTACCATGCGGGGGGTAGCGGAAGACTTGCCCCGGCCGAAGGCCCTTTGCGGGCCTTTTGGGAGGGTTGCGGCAAACCGCTAGCGGTTTGCCGTGGCAAAACCCTGCGGGGAGGCGGGGCAAGACTGGAGCGCAGGGGGGCCGAAAAGCGGCCTGAAAACCATTGCGCCCGCCTTTTGGTAACAGGCCCCCCTTCCGTATGGCCGGAATCGCGTTCGTATGGATTTGTTTATATAAATTGCGTTATGGAGGACGGGAATGGGCGATATCAGAAAAAGTATTCTTGAGTGCATCGGCAACACGCCCCTGGTGGAGATAAGCCGCCTTTGCGCGAAGTACGGGGCCGAGGGGAGGATCCTGGTCAAGCTGGAGATGCTGAATCCCGGCGCGTCGAAGAAGGACCGTATCGCGCTTTATATGATTGAGGAAGCCGAGAGGAAGGGGCTGCTCAGGCCGGGGCAGATCGTTGTGGAAGAAACATCGGGGAACACCGGGAACGGGCTGGCGCTTGTCTGCGCCCTGAAGGGTTACCCCTTTGTGGCGGCGATGAGCAAGGGCAATTCGCGCGAAAGGATGCAGATGATGAAGGGGCTGGGCGCGGATCTTTTGCTTGTGGATCAGCTGCCGTCTTCCAGGCGGGGTTCGGTGACCGGCGCCGATCTTAAGAAGGTTGAGGAAGCGGCGGTGGAATTTGCCGAAAAGAACGGCGCTTTTCTGGCAAACCAGTTTTACAATACGGATAACAGCGAGGCCCATGAAAAGGGCACGGCCGGGGAAATCTGGCAGCAGGCGGACGGCGGAATTGACTACTTTGTGGATTTTGTGGGTACCGGCGGTACTTACGCGGGAATCGCGAAGGGCCTTAAGGCGCGTAACAAAAATATAAAATGCTTTGTTGTGGAGCCGGAGAAAGCCGGCGTATACGGCGGCAATACCCCGGACGATAATCCGGTCCATGTTATCCAGGGCGGGGGTTACGCGGCGAAACGCGGGCTTATAAACGAGGCCGATGTGGACGGGTCCGTCCTTGTTTCGGACAGGGAATGCACCCAGGCTACCCGCGATCTTGCCGCGACGGAGGGCATCTTCGGCGGCTATTCAACCGGCGCGAATGTTTTCGCGGCCGTCAAACTGCTGCGGGGCGAGGCCCGCGGCAAAACAATTGTCTGCCTGGCCAACGACACAGGCCTTAAGTACCTGAGTACGAGCCTTTACCATTACGAGATTGACGCGGATTCCCGCTGACGCGGGGCTGTGCTGGGGTGGTGCAGTGCCAGGCATCTTTTTCTGGATAAAAAATTACCCCAAAATTTGGGCCGGGTAGAACCGGGAAGTTACCTCCCCGGAGCCCCCGCAGACCCGGACGTGCCCAATTTTCGGACCGCAGGTCCGCGGCATCCGGTTCCTCTGGAATAAGATTCGCTTAGCAATATGAGTGTACAATCCTCGGCTTCGGGAGTGGAAAACTTTTCAGATAGTCCCCAAACTGTTGCCAGTTCAAGTCCTTTTGGCGAGATCGGCGGTTAAGCATATCCCCGCACAACGGTGACTGTCACCCTTGTGCTGCCTCCGGATTAGAGGGAAACCTCTATTTTTTCCCGGATAAGCTCGCCGATAATTTGGGCGGGAGATTTTTTTGTCGCTTCGGACTTGGTCATCAAATAATCTATTGAAAGGTCGTCAAGCCCCATAAGACGGGCGTAGCGGCGGCTGATAAATCCCGACCCGTTCGGTTTCAGGCGGGGAGTGTTTTTTGTCCACTGTTCATCCAGGGCTTCCGCTTCTTCTTCCGTTATGTCTGTCATACGTTTTTCCTTCTCAGAGCAGCGCTAAAAACGAGTTCCTGCATTTCATTGCGTGGAACACGCGCACCACATTTTCATTAACCGGATTATACAGGATTTCGATG
>JAIRYB010000048.1 GCA_031267955.1 Spirochaetaceae bacterium
TTCCCGGAATACCCCCCAGGATCCGGTTATAAAACCCGCCTCACCCGTAAACGCTGTAAGGTAATTCCCTATTCAACAGAATTTATTGGAATGTGCGGGTGTAATACCCAAGAACCGGTTTGCAGGGGAGCTTTAGGGCGAAATTTGAACTTTGCCGCACTTCGCGCGTACCTACAGGGTAATTTTTACCCCGGGCCTTTGGTTCGGGCAAGCTGCTATCGACCAAAGTCACGCAGCCCATAAATCGGGATTTTTGCGCCATCTGGCGCAAAAATCCACAAGCGCAACAGGCTGCTAGAATACCCGGATCGGGATTTCCGCGGGATCGTTGAGGAGGCCCTCGATCTCATCGTCCAGTTGGACCAGGGTCAGGGAGAAGCCCGCCATTTCCAGGGAAGTACAGTAGTTGCCCACGTAGTTTTTCGCTATGGTAAGGCCCGTTTCCTCGCATTTTTTCGCCGCTTCGCGGTAGAGCAGATAAAGCTCGCTGATCGGAGTGCCGCCGAGGCCGTTGACCATCACCGCCACACGATCGCCCTTCTTGAAAGGGATGTCGTCGTGGATAGCGGTAAAGACTTCTTCGATTATGTCCTTGGCGCTCTTGATCTTGTCCCGCCGCCGGCCCGGCTCGCCGTGGATGCCCACGCCGACCTCAATCTCGTCGGGGCCAAGCTTGAAGATCGGGCTGCCTTTCGCCGGGGGGATACAGGAACTGAGGGCTACGCCCATGCTGCGGGTGCGGCTGTTTACCTTCTTGCCCAGCTCGACCAGCTGATCCAGATCGGCGCCTTTCTCGGCCGCGGCGCCGACCGCCTTGATGATAAAGAAATTGCCGGCTACGCCGCGGCGGCCGGTGGTATAGGTGCTGTCCTTGACGGAAACATCGTCGTCTATGATAACCACGCCGATCTTAATGCCCAGTTCTTCGGCCTCTTCTTTGGCGGTGGCCCAGGCCATGCGGTCGCCCTGGTAGTTGTTGATTAAATGGAGAACGCCCTTGTCGCTTTTGATCAGCTTGGTACACTCAAGGACGTAGTTCATCGGAGGGGCGGCGAAAACATTGCCCGGGCAGGCCGCGTCCAGAAAACCCTTCCCGACACACATAATGTGGGCGGGTTCATGGCCGGAGCCGGACCCTTGCATAATGGCGACTTTGTCTTTCGGCAGATCCGCCCTATACAGGATGTTGTATTCGGGAACCCATTTCAGTTTATCCTTGTTAGCCAGATAAACGCCTTCAATCATCTCCCGCACAAAATTGGCGGGATCGTTCATGAATTTTTTCATGCCGTTCTCCTCTTGTAAAAAAAATTAACTATCAAGCCCCAAGGGCTTTAATAATTGCCACTGTCATGTCGCCTACAGCCACGATTCCCGGATCATAGGTACCGATACTCCGGTCCCCGGTAAAAGACTGGCGGCCCCGCCTGGCGGTCCACTGCTTGGTCCTCTCCCTGGTCTCGACCGCCGCGGCGGAAGCTTTTTTGAAGGCGTCCAGCAATTCATCGCCTTTATTCGCTTCCAGGGTCTTTACAATATCGTCCAGCGCGTCCAGCAGGGTTTTATCCCCCGGCACGGCGCCGCCTTTCTGGGTGATGCTCTCCATGGCGCTTTTGAAGCCCGCGATAATATCGTCAATGGCGATTTCCGCCTTGCCCTTAAACGTGACGCCGCAGCGTTTGAACAGGGTCCCCCAGACCGTACCCGAACACCCCCCGGTGTTGGCCATTACGGTGGACCCTATGTTGGACAGAAAAGTGCCTATATCGGTACGGTCAAAACCGTCCCAGCCCTTCGTGACAGCCCTAAAGCCGTCCGCCAGGGAGATGCCGAAATCCGCGTCCCCCATAACGCCGTCCAGTTCCGAAAAATAGGCTTCGTTTTTTAAGGCCACATCCGCCATAGTTTTTACAATTAATTCTACCTGGGCTAAAGACAGAGTGTTCATGGATAAACCTCCCCGATAAAGTTAGAATTGCCTTCGAATCACATTGAATCTATGCCCTTTTCTCCGAAGTGTCAAGGTTTTTGGATTATTTTTGGTTTTTTGTTGCTTTGTTCGGCTTTCATTGCAGCGCCCAAATTCCGGCTGAATGTGAAATTGCCGGCCATGTTTACCGGATAATAGCAAAAAACAGGGAAAATTGCTATACTGTGGATATAGGGTTTTTAAAATACGTATTCCGGAAAGCCCTGTATGCTGGAAATTTGCCCGGCTTGCGGGAGAGGGAAACCCGTGAGCCCGGCGGATTCCTGGAGGTATCTATGAAACAAAGCAGGCGAAATTTCTTTCTTATATGGGGAATCCTGATAAGCGCTACGGCTGCGCTTTATTCCCAGTCGGGTAACCGGGTTATGTATGTCGCGACAAGAAACGCGGAACTAAAGTCTTCGACCGGGTTTTTCGCGGATACGGTGATTACCCTCCAGTATGGGGACCAGGTTACAGTAGTGCGGGAAAACGGCAAATGGATGGAGGTCAAGCCGGCCAGGCGCCCTTCCGTAAGCGGGTGGATTCTATCCAACAGTCTGACCAGCAAGCGGATCATTTCCTCGGGAAGCGGCACTTCCGCTTCGGCGGACGAACTGGCCCTGGCAGGAAAGGGATTCTCCGAAGAAGTCGAACAGGCCTACAAGAGGCGGGGCGGCGTTTCGGCGGAAAATTACGCCGCTATTGACGCGATGGAAGCCCTGGCCGTTTCCCGGCAGGATCTTTACAACTTCCTTGTGGAAGGGCGTTTGAATACAGGGGAATAATTTAATGAAAAAATTGTTGATTTTGGCCGGATTTACGGCTGCCGTTCTGGCATCATGCCAATCCGTAAGCGACGCGATCGGGGTTACCGCCGGAGGGGCGGGGGACGCGGGGATCATTAGCCAGGACCTTGCGGACGCCGGCGTCCGTTTTAGCGAGGATATGGACAGGGCCCAGGAAGATTTTACCCCCGAGCAGGAGTACTATATAGGCCGGGCTGTGGGAACGCAGATTCTGACAAAATATTCTATCGACGCTTCGAGGCCCGATCAGGCCGCGTATCTTAACAACATACTCCAGGCTTTGGCGGTAAATTCGCCGAAGCCGGATATTTACAACGGGTATCACGCGGTAATTCTGGACAGCGACGAAATTAACGCATTCGCGACTTCCGGGGGGCACATTTTTATCAGCCGGGCTTTGCTCGGCAGCGCCGCAAGCGAGGACGCCCTGGCCTCGGTTCTGGCCCATGAGCTGGCGCATATCCAGCTTCAGCACAATGTCAAAGCTATCCAGGCGGACCGCAAGGCCCGGGCTATAAGGGCCTTTGCCGCTTCGAGTACCGGCGCGTTAACCGGCGGGACCGCGCTTGAGGAACTGACCAGTATCTTTGACGAGTCGATAAGCGACGCGTTTATTACTCTGATCGGCAAGGGCTATTCCCGGGATCAGGAATACGATGCCGACACGGCGGCCCTGGGCATTCTGGCCGCCGCGGGGTACGATCCGGCAAGCCTTTTGGACATGCTCCGGGTTCTGGACCAGGAGCAGCCGAATCACCCCGGCGGATTCAACGAAACCCATCCCGCGCCAAGGGACCGGCTCAACAACGCGAACCGCAGGCTGGGGGCCTATTCGGCGCCGGATACGCGCGCCTTCCGCCGGGCGCGGTTCAGCGCCGCACAGTAGCCGGTTATGGCGAAAAAGGGAAGCCCTGGAGGAAATTCGCCGCGGCAAAAAAAACCCGGAAAACTCCCGAAAAACCTCGCGGCGCTGCTCATGACCGTTTTTGTGTTTTTCGCCGTGGGGCTGCCGAATCATTTCGGCGCCTTTGAATTTCTCGAACTGAAAACCTACGATTTCCGGGTACGGTTTTTGGCCGGGGCCACGCGGCCTTCCGAGGAGATACTGGTAGTCATACTTAACCAGGACAGCATCGACTGGGCGAACCGCGAACGGGGCTGGTCCTGGCCCTGGCCCAGAAGGGCCTTTGCCGAATTTATCGACTACATGAATGTTTCGGGCGCCGCGTCCGTGGCCTTTGATGTGATCTTCTCCGAAGCTTCGGTATACGGGGCCGAAGACGACGAGGCTTTTATCCGCTCTTGCGGGGATTTTGGCCGGGTTGTCCAGACGGTCTTTTTAAGCACCCAGTCGGGGAATACCTTTTCCTGGCCGGACGATCCGGACCTGCCCCTGTTTTCCGCCGGGGATTTCGGCCCCGTCCTGTCCGGTTTTGATTTAACCCCCGGCAGCGGCCGGACGGGCGCCCAGTTTCCCATAGCCGGGCTTCGGGACGCCGCGGGGGCGATTGGCAATGTAACAGGACGGCCCGATTCGGACGGCATTATCCGGCGGGCAAAACTCTTTGTCCTGTTTGACGGCAAGGCGGTTCCGGGGCTTTCCGCGGCGTCGTTGATGGTCAGCGGGATGGACGGGCGGATTTCGTACAATGAAAAAGAAAGCGCCATCGAATGGCAGGATTATTCCATCCCGGTGGACAGCGCCGGTTCCAGCCTGCTCCGGTTCCGGGGCAGCATTGACGCGTATACGTACATTCCCTATAGCGCCGCCGACGTGCTGCAAAGCGCGGAAAGCTACGCCCTTGGGGAAGAACCGCTGCTTTATCCCGAAGATTTTAAAGGAAAACATATTTTTTTCGGGTACTATGCCCCCGGCCTGTTCGATATTTGTAGCACCCCGATTTCTTCGGTTTACCCGGGCATGGGGGTACACCTTACCATGCTGGACAACATCCTCAAACAGGACTTTATCCGGGAAATTCCCCGGTGGATACCCTTCCTTTTGGTCCTTTCCGTAATAGCGCTGATCAATTTGCTGATCCTCTATTCCGGCAGGATCAGTTTCGCTGTCGCGGGCAGTATTCTAATCGTGGCCGCCCTGAGCGGCGCGGGCATAGGCTTTTACAAACTGGGCTTGTGGATCCCCGTGGTGGCTCCGTTCGCCGCGGTAGTCTTCGCGTTTCTCACCGCGACCCTGTACAACTACGCCACCGAGGGCAGCCAGCGGCGTTTCATCAAATCGGCTTTCAGCCAGTACCTGAGCCCCGCGGTAATAGAGCAGATTATCGCCGATCCTTCCCAGCTGAAGCTTGGAGGCGAAAAGCGGGACATGACCGCCAT
This sequence comes from Spirochaetaceae bacterium, assembly GCA_031267955.1. Lineage (GTDB taxonomy): Bacteria > Spirochaetota > Spirochaetia > Treponematales > Breznakiellaceae > JAIRRR01. The sequence continues at coordinate 5,119 of JAIRYB010000048.1, forward strand.
CTTTACCGATATCCGCAGTTTTTCTACTATTTCCGAAGCTCTGGGAGATCCGGCAAAACTTGTCGAACTCCTCAACTTCTACCTTACCAGAATGAGTAATATTATCCTGGAAAACCACGGGACCATTGACAAATACGAGGGCGACGCCATTATCGCCTTTTTCGGCGCGCCGGTCCACATGCCGGACCACGCGGATCTTGCCTGCCGTTCGGCTGTCCTGATGAAAAAAGCGGAGGCCGCGATTAACCGGGAAGCTCTTGAACAGAATCTTATTACCGGCGAAGTGATGGAAGCCATGGTACAAAAAGGCATATTGAAAAGCAAAGACGATCCCAGCCCCCTCTATACCCGGCTCGGCGTCAACAGCGGGGAGATGGTGGTCGGCAATATGGGAACCCCTAGCAAGATGGACTATACTATTATGGGAAACGCCGTTAACCTTGCCGCCCGGCTTGAGGGAGTCAACAAACAGTACAATACCGGCGGTATCCTTATCAGCGAATACACCCGGGAGAAGATCGGGGCCGGGTTTGTCACACGCCCCTTAAGCCGGGTCCGGGTGGTAGGGGTCAACACGCCCCTGAGGCTCTACGAACTTCTGGACCTTGGGGAAGACGCGCCTTCCCCGCTGGCGGATATGGTTTCCCGCTGGGAACGCGGATTTGCGGCCTACGAAGCGCGGGATTTCGCGGAAGCCCTGAATCTCTTTAAGCCTATTTACGGCGAAAACAACGGAGACCGGACGGCGAAGCTCTATATCGACCGCTGCGAAAAATACCTTTCCGCGCCTCCTCCTGATGAAAAATGGGACAACGGGGTGGATAACCTTACGGAAAAATGACCCCCGCGCGGCAAGCGCGGGCCGAAGGCCCGGCGTGGTACGGACCATCGGCTTTCAATTACAAAATTTAAAGAACTGTCCATAAAAAACGGGGCCGGCGAATAGCCGGCCCCTGTGTGTCCGCCGCAAAGCCGAGGCGTTTTTTAGGCGCGGTTGACCCCAATCTGGATAACCTTCTTCTGGGCCTCGGGCAGTTTTTTGATTTCCAGAGTCAGAAGGCCGTTCTTGAAAGCCGCGGAAATTCCGTTGACATCGGCGTTCTCCGGCAGTTTGAAGGACCGGCTGAAGCAGGCGCCCCGGCGTTCCCTGAGCAGGTACCTGAACATTCCGTCCTTCTCCCCGGCGTCTTGCTTGGGGGAAACATCCCGGCTTTCTTCCTTTCCGGACTCGACGGTAAGAGTACCGTTGTCCACATGGATTTGAATGTCCTTTTCGTCATAACCGGGAAGCTCGGCTTCCAGTTCGTAGGCATTCTCGATTTCCCGAATGTCTACCGCGGGAAGAAAGTCCGCTTTATAGGCCGGGGTCAGGGGGGACTCCTTGAAGAAAGATTCCATATAGCGGTCAAAATCTTCCAGGGCTCTCTCAAGGGCAAAGGGGCGATACATCGTTACAGTTTTCATTTTAATACCTCCGGGTATTATGGTTTTTTGCCGTGCCTGACGGCCACGGCGCGGGATTTTGCCCGAAATACTCGGGCAGGTTTCCCGTTGGAACTCGGCCCCACAGGCCGCTGTTCCATTCAGGTTTTCACCCTGCATCTTTAATATAGCAATATGCGTGCCAAGACAGAAAATTTCCAAGAAAAATACGGACAAAACCGGCCGGGTGTAAGTCGTTATATAGCAAGGAATTACAGAACAGGGCAAATTTCCGCCGGGCCTATTTTTGCCGGAAAGGCATCCGCCATTATTTTCCCGGGCCTATAGGCTCATATATGAGTGTCATTTTAATACATGCGTGTCATATTGACATTTTATGCGTATCATTATGATACACTTAATTGGGCAAATTAGTCTGATTTGGACCCTTTTTTCCGATTTCCACTTAGGCGTCCGGGCCGGTGCGGCCGCAGGCGGGCTTGACCGCCTGCTTGCGGGCTTGCGCTGCCCGCGTCCGGCGCGGGGCCCGGCGCCGTTGCGGGCGGCAGGTATAGCCAGGGCCGCCAAAATGGACGCTGTCAAGTCGAATGGGCAATTTTATCAGCACATTCCTCACCGCAAATTGCCCATTCCGTTTTGCTACTCTATTCCCGCAAGGGCGGCCAGCGCGGCGATATAGTCGGTGTCGGCGGCGGTAGTAACGGCGGCGGCTATTTTGGCAGGATCGCCTGAGCGGTAGGCGGCGCGTTGGTCCACGGGAGATACGGGGGACTGCAATGCCGCCTGCCGGGCGCGGATCTCGGCGGCGAATTCCAGTTCCGATTTTTCCCTTTCGTAGCGGGTTTCCGCGTCAATTTCGTTGAACATGGCGGCGATAGTCTGCTTGGCCCTTTGATCCTGCAAATTGCCGGTTACATCAAGCAAATACTTTGCCACCAGCTTGCTCCATACATCGGGGTCACATGCGTAGACTACGTAGTAATTGTACGCTGTAACGGTCCTGCCGTTTTTATCGACCGTTTCGTTAAGCTGCCAAAAATCGGTAAGCCGTTCCTGTCCGGCGATTGACACGGTCGTTTTGGTTGCCGCGTCATTTACAACAGTAAATTGATCGTCATCGCCCAGGGTTATGGCGGCTTTGGTAACTACGGCCTGTTTAAGCTGATTGGCAAGCCGCGCCGCGTACTGCACGTCGGCGATAACCTGGGCGGCATTGAGCGCGGGGGCGCGCGATACGCCTACTTTGAGTACCTTGTCATCCCGGATCTGCCAGTCCTGCTTGAAAACCCTGAAATTGCCCCGGATAGCGGGCAGGAGCCATGCGGGCGAGGCGTCCTCGCCCAGGCCGCGGTTGGCCCAGTCAAGGACCCGTGCCGGGTCCGCGGTCTGTTTCGCTTCCTCCGAAGCTATCGCGGTTTGAGAGCGCGGCTCGTTTTGCGCGTAGGTCGGCGCGGGTGTGGAAGCCGCCGGGGCTGAGGCGCAGCCGGAAGCAAGAACGGCAATAGCCGCCGCCAACACTGTAATCATCTTCTTTTTGTCCATGTAATACTCCTATAAATTTTATGAGAAGAACCTATACAGGCGCTTCAATCATCTACTTTATTGAACGATGCCCGTATGACATTCGGCGCGTCCGGGTAGGGCTTTACCAACAGGGTGAAGCGGGTTTTAAGCGCGTCAAACTGATAGACGCTGGCCCAATTGATGGCATACAGGTGTTCAAA
>JAIRYB010000217.1 GCA_031267955.1 Spirochaetaceae bacterium
CGGAGGTATCCTGTTTCCAGGCACATCTGGGCAAAGGCGATGTCGTGGTTGATCCCCTCGATGGCGGATTCTTCCAGGTACAGGGTGGTCAGTTCTTCGATAAAAGCCGGGTCCGCGCCGGGGTTGTTACTGAGCAGGAAGGCGCTCATATCCACCTGATCGGCCAAGCCCTCCCCCATGATGGGGATGCTCTCCGCGGGCGGCCCTTCTACAGGGGGCCTTTCTACAGGCGGCCTTCCGAAAGACAGATCTTCGGGAGGCGGACCCTCTTCCGGGGGCGGTTCTTCGGCGGGAAGCCCTCCGAAAGACAGTTCTTCGGGGGGCGGCCCTTCTTCCGGGGGGAGTTCCGTGCCCGGGAGGGCTACGGCGGGCGGTTCTTCCGGCGGCACGATTCCGGCGGCATCGTCTTTGCCCGCTTTTTCGGGCAGATCGATACGGCCCGAGTCTGCTACCGCTAAGCCGCGCTCGTCTTCCGGCTCCGGGGCGGGCCCGGGAGCGCCGGCGCATGATAAAAACAGTACCCCCAATAATAGGGAGCCTGTTATTGGTAAAAGGCGAGGATGTGAAAAGATCTGCATAGTAATTTATCGGTATCCGGGGGGAAATTCTAAAAAATTCGCGGAATTATTCATCGGCCATTCGGCCATGCAGTAGCCGGATGCGCCCGGATTCCGGACCGGAAAGATGGATTGCTAAATAATACCGCGGCCCCCTGAATGCGCGGGGTTTTGCGGCGCGCCGGGATTTGCGGTATACTGGCAGGGGCAGGCAGACGGAGGAAGGCATGGTAATCAGCGCGAGCAGGAGAACGGACATACCGGCGTTTTTTGGCGACTGGTTTATGAACAGGATCAGGGAAAAAATGGTACTGGCCGGAAACCCCGTGAATCCGGGGCAAATTTCGCGGATCGATCTGGATCCGGGGCATGTTGACTGTATTGTCTTTTGGACAAAAAACGCGAAGGGCTTTATACGGCATCTGGACGAACTGGAAAAGGCGGGGTACCGGTACTATTTCCAGTATACTTTGAATTGTTACGGCGGCAATATTGAAAAAAACCTTGACGCGGAAAGCGCGGCGGAAGCGTTTATCCATCTGTCAAGGCTAATAGGGAAGAAACGGGTTGTCTGGAGATACGATCCGGTAATTGTCAATGACCGGTACACTGCCGCCTTCCACGCGGAAAATTTCAGAAGGCTCTGCGCGAAGCTAAGCGGCTTTACGGAAAAATGCGTTATCAGTTTTGTGGACGGCTACGGTTTTTTGGCGGACGCTTTCCGGGACTACAATATAAAAGAACTGGCCGAGCCGCAGATACGCAAAATCGCGGGCATTGTTTCCGGGGTGGCGGGGGAATACGGAATTTCCCCGGTATCGTGCTGCGAAAGAGTGGACCTTGCGGAATACAATATAGGCCGCAGTAAATGTATTGACAATGAATTGATCAACGGCCTGTTCGATCTGAATATCAAGTACAAAAAAGACGCGGGCCAGCGCCCCGGATGCGGCTGCCACGCCAGCCGGGATATAGGCGCGTACAACAGCTGCCTCCACGATTGCGTTTACTGTTACGCGAAACGGGGGCGCAGGAAACCGCTTTGCGATCCCGTTTCCCCGCTGCTCTGCGATTCCGAGGGCAACGGGAAAACACCCACCGCCTGACACGCTGTTTTACTGTTTGTTCCGCTTGTCCGGCTTGCCCCGCTCACTCCGCCGGGACAAGCCGGTACCCGCCGTCCTGGGCGCGGACGCTGCCTATGGCCGGGTAGACGAGGTGCATCCCGGCAATGGGGATGTTGTTCGACACGGCGTAGGCCAGTATTCTTTTGCGTACCGCGGCGGCTGCCTGGGGGTCAGTGTCGTAGGTGACCGATACATCCGGCAGGGGGAACTGTATACCCTCGACGTGCATCAGATCGCCCCAGATGAGCAGGCGCTTGCCGTCGGATTCTACCTGGAAGACCGTATGCCCCGGGGTATGGCCGAACGCCGCGATTGCCCTGATTCCGGGCAGCAGTTCCTGTATTGCCGATCCAAGCTCTCCGGGAAGGAAAGTCTCCACTTTGCCTTCATAAGCGGCCAGGGCGTTCACCGCGCCCCGGTTCATATTGGTCCTGGTCCAGTAGTCCCGCTCCTGCCGGGCAAGGTACACTTTAGCGTTCGGGAACAGCGGCTTCCCGTCTTTCTGAAGCCCGCCAATGTGGTCCCCGTGCATGTGGGTAAGCAGCACCGCGTCAATTTTAGCGGGGTCAACCCCCAGGGACTTCATGCTCTCGAAGAGGGTGGTCCCGAAGCCGGTGTCCACGAGGACGGTCCGGTCCGGCGCGCGTATCAGGAAGGTATTTGTCTCGGACTGGAAGGACGAGCCGAGGTAGCGCCTGACGGCTTCCGCGCTGGCGCCGATCAGGACGGAATCCCGCCCGGGGCCCCGGTTTTCCACGAGGGTATACACATCAAAACGCCCCAGCCGGTAAGTGAATATGTCGGTATCCGACCCAAACGCGTTAACCGTCATTAAACCCAGCAGGACAAACACCGGGGTCTTGTTCATGGGCAGCCTCCTTTGCTACGTTCATTATATCGCGCGGCCTGCCGCGCGGAGGCTCATTGTATCACGGTTTGGATACCGGGGTAAAGGGAACAATTGGCAAAAAACAGATAACAGGGTAGTTCATTCTACCTTAAAGCGCGATACCTCTTTTAACAAAATGTCGATATTTTCTTTGTTTTTGCCGGAAAGATTGTTGACCTGGGTCACCGCGGTATTTACCTGCGACGCGCCGGAGGCCATCTCGTTCATGCCGTTGGTGATTTCCTGGGTTACCGTTTCAAGGTTATGCGCCTCTTTAATTACCTGGGAGGTCCCCTCGAACATCTCCGCCGCCCCGCTCGACACTTCCTGGGTAATGGCGTTCACCTCGCTTATCACTTCCAGTATCTGCTTGCTCCCTTCGTTCTGCTCGTCCATGGCGTTCCTGATAACTTCCGCCTGGGCGCTTACCGACTTTATACCCCCGTCAATAGCCTCAAACTTTTTCAACACCGACTCGTTGGAAACGCTTATCTTGTCTATCGAGGTTTTTATCTTTTTCAGTACCGTGCTGATGGTCTTGGACTGTTCGCCGGAAGATTCGGCCAGCTTGCGGATCTCGTCGGCAACCACCGCGAAGCCCTTGCCCGCCTCGCCCGCGTGGGCCGCTTCTATGGCCGCGTTCATGGAAAGCAGGTTCGTCTGGCTGGCGATGTTTTCCATCACCCCGTTTATCTCAAGCAGGCCCTCTGATTCCCGGGAAATTTCCTGAATGTCCGCGGACACTTCCTGCAAGCCCGCCCGGCCCACATCCGCGGAGTCCGCCAGTTCCTGCATACTCTGTATGTTTTTCTGCAAGGTGTCCGACACGGACCGGATATTGGCAATCATCTCCTCGATGGCCGATGAAGATTTGGACACCGCGCTGGTCTGATTTTCCACATGGCTGTTGAGCTTGTTGATATTGACCGCGATCTGTTCCATGGTGGCGTTGGTCTCGGAAACCCCGGCGCTTTGGTTCAATGCCTGGCCCTTGATGCTCTCGATGTTGGCGGTTATCTCGTTCATGGCGGCGGCGGTTTCAGTCATGTTGGCGGAAAGCTCCGTGCCGATGTCAAAGAGCAGGGAGGACTGGTTTCTGATGATGAGTACCAGGTCTTTTATCTTGGAGAGGGTCAGATCAAAATAATGCGCCATATTCCCTATTTCATCCTGTGTAGTAATGTTCAGGCGCCGGGTAAGGTCCCCTTCCCCTTCCGAAATATCTTTGAGCATACGGGCGGTATTGTTAATCGGTTTGACTATGGAACGGGACACAAAAAACGCCGCAACCGTTATGATCAGCATCATAATGACCGCTATCGTAATATTCGCAACGAGCATCCGGTACAGCGGCGCCATAATAACCTGGTCCGAAAGCGCAACGGCAAAGGACCAGGG
>JAIRYB010000049.1 GCA_031267955.1 Spirochaetaceae bacterium
GAACGGCAAAAGAACCGGCCTATAGCGGAAAAGGAGAGCGCCCGCTGGCTTGAGACGATGGAGCATGCCGACGGCGGCATAAGCGATGAGATAAAAGCAATACACGTATGCGACCGGGAAGGAGACATCTATGAACTGTTCGATATGGCGATACAAAGCGGGCGGCATTTTCTGGTACGGATAGCGCAGAACCGGATGACCGTGGAAAACGGGGAAATACCGGAGGAAATACGGAAAACGGGCTATAAAGGCCGGATACGGGCAAAAATCCCGCGTGATTCGAGAAACACCGTGAAAGAACGCGAGGCGGCCTTGCAGCTGCGCTATGCGCCCTATGAGATAAAAAAGCCGCAGATAAAAAACAGGGCCAGGCGCTGGAGCCGTCGTTACCGGTGAATGTGATTTACGTGAAAGAGGAGGAGGAGCCTAACGGCGTTGAAGGGATAGAGTGGTTTCTCGTGACCAACGAGGAAGCGGGCAGCGCTGAGGACGCGTATCAAAAAGCGGACTTATTACCTTCAGCGGTGGAAGGTAGAACGGTTTCATCATGTGCTTAAGAGCGGCTGCAAAATAGAGAAGCTGCAGGAGCGCAGCATGGAGAAAACAAAAATACTTATTCTGATGTACTCGGTGATAGCGGTGTTCATAATGAACCTGACGTATATAGCGCGGCTCAATCCCGAGTTGCCCTGCACGGTATTGTTTGAGGAGGAGGAATGGAAACTGCTGTATTGCGCGGCGAACAGAACGAAAAAAGCGCCTGACAAGCCATACGCGATAAAACAGGCGGTGGATTATGTCGGTTGGCTGGGCGGTCCGAAACGGGCTCCCGGCGACGGCCCGCCGGGAGTCAAAACTGTTTGGGCCGGGCTCCAAAAACTTTACACCCTCCTGGACTATCGTGAATTGTTCGATTTTATGGGTCAAGTTTAGGGCTTGCCCTGCGGTTGTTCATTTTACCGCCTATTCTTTTCTCCCCGGAACTGTGGTATTATAGATATATGGCTATCAGTTTTTATTCCCTTGGCGCGGCCGAGGAAGTTACCGGGAGCAAGCATGTGCTTGAGGTTGACGGGCAGAACCTTCTTGTTGACTGCGGCGTTTTTCAGGGGAGCCGGGCCGAGGCGGACCGGAAAAACCGGGAATTCAGCATCAGCGCCGATAAAATAGAAGCTGTTATCCTGACCCACGGGCATTACGATCACTGCGGGCTTCTGCCGCTTCTGGCAAAGCGGGGCTACCGGGGTAATATTTACGCCACCCCCGCGAGCCGGGATCTGGCAAGCCTTATTATGATGGATTCCGCGAAAATACAGGCGCGTGACGCGGAGTACCTGCGCAAGCAGGCAAAGAAGCAGGGGGAAAAATTCGACTGGAATCCGCTTTTTGACGAGGAGGATGTGATCGCCGCCGCGAACCAGATGGTAGGCGTTTCCTACAGGCGGCCCATGCCCCTTGGCGACGGGGTTAAGCTTGAATTTTTTGACGCGGGCCACATCCTGGGATCGGCTATGGCGTTTGTCACGGTGAAAAAGAACGGCAGGGAAACGGGCATTCTCTGTTCCGGGGATTTGGGCCGCCCGGGGAAACCGATTATACGGAATCCTGACTGCGGGCTTCCCCCGCCCGATTACATTGTCCTGGAAAGCACCTACGGTGACCGCCGCCACGACAACACCGGCGACGCTATGGAGAAACTTGCCGCCGTCGCCAGGCGGACGGTGAAAAAAAAGGGGAGGATAATCATCCCCGCTTTTGCCATTGAACGCACACAGGAACTGGTTTACTACTTCCACCTTTTGGTAGACGACGGGATCATCCCGGAAATCCCCATCTACGTTGATTCGCCCATGGCTACAAACGCCACCACAATTTTCCAGGTGCATCCCGAATGTTACGATGAGGAGATCCACGAAGCCTTTATCAAGCACCATAAAAACCCTTTTGGTTTTAACGCGCTGCACTTTACCACCAGTGTCGCGGAATCCAAAGCCCTGAACGAACATCCGGGGCCCCTTATCATCATTTCCGCGGACGGCATGTGCGAAGCGGGTCGGATTCAGCACCACCTTATCCACAGCATTCAGAATCCGGACACTACAATCCTTACGGTCGGTTATATGGCGGAAAATACCCTGGGCCGCAGAATCCGTAACAGGGAAAAAGAAGTAAAAATACACGGCCGGTGGTTCAAGCGCCGCGCCGAAGTGGAGGAGATCAACGCGTTCAGCGCCCATGCCGACTACTACGAGGCCGCCCAATGGCTCGATTCTCTGGACAAATCAAGGCTGAAGAAAATACTGCTGGTGCATGGGGAAAAAAAGGCCCAGAGTTATTTCAGGCAGTACTTGGCTGAAAAGGGCTACAGCGTGGAAATTGTACAGTATGGAAAAAATTATGAATTGTGTTAGTTGTTATTCGAATAGCAGGAGTTGTGCGTGGGTTATTTGACGGGTTTTCACGCGATTGAGGAACGTATCAGGGCGGGCGGTACGCAGGGGCCCCTGCTTGTGGCGAAAGCCGGACCCCGCGCCCGCAGCCTTGTCGGCCTGGCGGGGGAATACCGTGTCCGGGTGGACCGTGTGGGTACGCACGAGCTTGACCGGCTTGCGCCCGGCCACCGGGGAATCGCGCTGGAAGCGGGGGAACTCCTCGGCGCGCCGGGGAATGTTTCTTTGGAAGAATTTATCGCCGGCCTTGAGGGGCGGGGCGCGAAAGATAAAAGCGACGATGTCCTTGTATTGATTCTCGACGAGATCACCGACCCCCATAATTACGGCGCGATACTGCGGTCCTGCGATCAGTTCGGCGTGGACATGGTGGTTACCCGGAACCGGCGTACCGCGAAACACGCGGATATAATTGCCACAACCTCCGCCGGGGCGGCCGCCTGGGTTCCCGCCGCGGAAGTGGCGAATCTGCCCCGCGCGGTAGACGAGCTTAAAGAAGCGGGTTTCTGGATTTACGGCGCGGACGCGGCGGGGGAAGCAGTATACGCCAAAGATCTCCGGGGCAGGGCCGCCCTTGTTTTGGGCGGCGAAGGTACCGGCATATCCCGGCTTCTTCGGGAAAAATGCGACGCGCTGGTGGCCATCCCTACGCGGGGCAGGATCGATTCGCTTAACGTATCCGTTGCCGCCGGAATCCTGCTTTACGAGGCGAGGCGGCAGCGCCGGAACAACGCCAAAAACAGACAGCCGGACTGACGCGCGGAAATGAGAAACGCGGTGTATTTTACGGCCAGGCGAAATGGGTTCACCCGAAGCGGGGCTGTAATTTCACTTCTCCATTCTCCATATATTGCTAGTGCAACGAAAGCCGGCGCGTCTTGTAAGGGAATGGTTGTATGGCAAATAATACCGGGAAAAAATTCAAAGCGCGGGTACTCGCTATCGCCCTTTTCGGCTTCGTGTTGACTGCCGGGGGCGGAAATATACCCGCCGTGTACGTGGCGGGGTATTATTTTAACAATGGTTACAGAATCCCCTGTTACTGGAAAAACGGGACAAGGTACGATCTTTCCCTTCCCGGCGGAGTTATAGGCGGAGAGGCCTATTCCATCGCCGTATCGGGGGATTCGGTGTACGCGGCAGGGTATTACATCAGCGTGAGCGGCGAGCCGGCGGCCTGCTATTGGAACAATGGGACAAGGATCGACCTTACCGATGGAACTACAGGAGGGGAAGCCTGGTCCGTCGCCGTGCCGGGGGATTCGGTGTATGTGGCTGGATATTATGCCGATGCCGGCAATTCGATACCCTGTTACTGGAACGGCGGGACAAGGTACGACCTCCCCCTCCCCGACGGAGTTGCAGGCGGGGAAGCCGCCTCTATCGCCGCATCGGGCGGCTCGGTATACGCGGCAGGATATTATGCCGATGCCGGTGACACTGTTCCCTGTTACTGGAAAGACGGGGAAAGGGCCGATCTTTCCCTCCCCGGCAAAACCGGAAACGGGCAGGCCGCCTCTATCGCCGTATCGGACGGTTCGGTATACGCGGCAGGGTATTATTTCAGCGCCGGCGATACTGTTCCCTGTTACTGGAAAGACGGGGAAAGGTACGATCTCCCCGGCGGCAATGGCGAAGTGGCCAAGTCCGTCGCCGTGTCGGGCGGCTCGGTGTATCTGGCCGGGAGTTATTTCAACGCCGGTAACCCCGTTCCCTGTTACTGGGAAGACGGGATAAAGGCCGATCTTTCCCTTCCCGGCGAAGCTACAGACGGGTTTGCCTACTCCGTCGCCGTATCGGGCGGCTCGGTGTA
>JAIRYB010000064.1 GCA_031267955.1 Spirochaetaceae bacterium
TGGAAAACCTCCACGTCTGCGGCACCTGCGGCTACCACGCCCGCCTTGACTGGCAGGAGCGGCTCTCTTTCACCGCCGACGAAGGCAGTTTCCGCGAATTCGACACCCTGATGGGTTCGAAAAACCCCATAGGTTTCCCCGGCTATATGGAAAAGCTCGCCGAATTGCAGAAGGAGCGGAGGACCAGGGAAGCGGTAGTCACGGGCGCCTGTACGATCATGGGGTATACGGCGGTAATCGGGATAATGGACAGTTATTTTATGATGGCCAGCATGGGCAGCGTGGTGGGCGAAAAAATTACCCGCGCGTTCGAATACGGCACCGCGCGCGGGCTGCCGGTTATCTTTTTTACCGCTTCGGGGGGCGCCCGTATGCAGGAGGGGATCTTTTCCCTGATGCAGATGGCCAAAACCAGCGGGGCCGCTGCCCGGCACAACCAGGCGGGGCAGCTCTATATCACCGTCCTTGCGGACCCGACTACGGGCGGGGTTACCGCTTCTTTTGCCTCCCTGGGCGATATTATTATTGCCGAACCGGGGGCGCTTATCGGTTTCGCGGGGAAGCGGGTTATCGCCGATACCATAGGCCAGTCTTTGCCGGGCCATTTCCAGACCGCCGAATTCCTCCGGGAGCACGGGTTTGCGGACATGGTTGTCCGGCGGAGCGAGATGCGCGAGATCCTTTCCCGGATCATCCGCCTGCACGGCTACCCGATCGGCGCGCCGCTCGGCCCGGCGGGGGCGGAACTTCCCCCGGAGGCTATCAATGGCTAAGCTCGGCGTTGTCAAACGGCTCGAACTGCTCCACACCATGGGCCGGCCGGCCATAAACGACTTTATCCCCCTAATCTTTACGGAATTTACCGAATTTCACGGGGACCGCTATTTCGGGGACGATCCCGCGATTCTTGGCGGCATCGCCCTGCTGGGCAATACCCCGGTAACGCTGGTAAGCCAGGTTCGGGGCCGCGACATTGATGAGCTGAAAAAGACCAATTTTTCCATGCCCCATCCGGAAGGCTACCGCAAGGCCCTGCGCCTGGCGCGCCAGGCGGAAAAATTCCGCCGGCCCGTGCTTTGTTTTATCGACACGCCGGGGGCCTTCTGCGGGGTAGGCGCCGAAGAGCGGGGGCAGGGGGAAGCCATTGCCCGGAATCTTATGGAATTTATGACCCTTAAAACGCCGGTAATTTCGGTGGTTTTGGGCGAAGGCGGTTCCGGCGGCGCGCTGGCGCTTGGCGTGTGCGACGAGCTTGCCATGCTGGAAAACGCCCTCTATTCGGTGATCTCTCCCCGGGGGTTTGCCTCGATTCTGTGGAAGGACGCTGCCCGCGAAAAAGAGGCGGCGGAACTGATGAAAATTTGCGCGGAGGATCTTCTGGCCTTTGGTGTATGCGAAAAGATCATCGAGGAGCCTGAGGGCGGGGCCGCCAAGGATATTCCCGCCATGGCGAAGGCCCTGCGGGAATACCTGGTTGACGCGGTAAACCGTTTCGGCAGGGCGGACACCGGGACGCTCCTGGAAAACCGCTACCGCAAATTCCGCAAGATCGGCGAGTTTATGTAAAACCCTTTCCCCGCGCCTATACCGCGAAAAAACCCTGCCCTATTAGTTCGACTGTTTTCCGCAGATCCGCATCCAGGGGCCGGTCGTCCTCAAGAAACGCGTAATACGAGAATATCTGCCGGTAGGTCTGTTCGACGCCGGCAAGGGCGGCCGACGCGGTTTCTCCCCTGTCAAGCCGCAGGCGCAGCGCCTGGGCCGATGCGAGCAGGGAGGCCGCCGCGGTCTGGGCCGTAAGTTCCAGCACCCGGATACAGTCACGGGCGGCAATGGTCCCCATGCTTACCTTGTCCTGGTTGTGGCATTCGGTAGAACGGGAAAAGACGCTGGCGGGGAGGGTGTTTTTCAGCGCTTCGGCGGCCCAGGCCGAGGCCGCTATCTGTACCGCCTTGTAGCCGTGGTTGTAGGACAGGCTGTTCTTTGAGCCGGAAAGATTGGACGGAAGCCCCCTGTTAAACTTGACATCCACAAGCAGGGCAAGCTGGCGGTCTAAGAGGTCCGCGATATTGGCAACGATGTTTTTAAGGGAATCCATGGCGAAACAGATATGTCCGCCGTAGAAGTGCCCGCCGTGAAACACCGATTCTGTTTCCGGGTCGATAAGGGGATTGTCGTTGGCGCTGTTCATCTCGGTCTCGATAAGCCGGCGGAAAAGATCCCGGGCATCGTAATACACCCCCAGCACATGGGGGGCGCAGCGGATGGAGTAGAGGTCCTGTATCCGGGCGGGAATTACCTTTCCGGTTTTTTCCGCGCCGAGAGCGCCGGCTATTTTTTCCGCCGCGGCGCTTTGCCCCGGATGGGGTTTAAGGTCGAAGAGGCGCTTGTAAAAGTGATACGCGTTTCCCCTGAGGGCCAGGGAATTCATGGCGGTGATACGGCAGGCAAGGTCCGCCAGGTAATCGGCGCGGACAAAGGCCCGGACCGCCACGGCGTTCATTACGGCAGTGCCGTTCATAATGGCGATAGCCTCCTTGGGCCGGAAGCGGTACGGGGGCCGTCCCAGTTCCGCCAGCAGCTCTTTTGACGGCCGGACACTGCCCCGGTAAAGCACATCCCGCTCGCCGATAAGGGCCCCGGCCAGGTAGGACAGGGGCGTAAGGTCGCCGGACGCGCCTACCGACCCTTCCTGGGGGATAAGGGGAAGTATGTCGTTTTCAATAAAAAACCCGATCTGTTTAAGGAGATCGACACTGACTCCGGAATAGCCCCGGGCCAGTGTGTTGAGGCGGACAATCATGATGGCGCGGGTGGTTTTTTCGTCAAAAAAATCCCCCAGGCCGCAGCCGTGGTAACGGGTCAGGTTGACCGGGAGCTCGCAGTAGCGATCCGGCGGGACTGTCTCGGTGCAGGAATCGCCGTAGCCGGTAGTAACCCCGTAAATGCCGCCGGTTTCCGCCAGTGTCTTATCCAAAAAGGCGGCGCCCGCCTCGATACGCGCCTCAAATTCCTTTGAAGCCCAGAGCCTTGCCCCGCCCGGCTGTTCCGACGCGGCATAAACCGCCTCGATTGTCAAATCTTCCCTGCCGATTTCAGGAATAGCTGCCGTGTTTTCACTCATCGTAACGCTATTTAAGCAGATAGCCTGTTAAAATTCAAGAGATAGGGGCGCGGCCGCAGCAATTCTCAGTTTAGAAAGAATTTAACCACGAACTAATGCACGAACCCCGCGAACTTCCACTTCGGTATCCCTGATTTTACCCGAATTCCCCTTTCTGTTCGTGTGAAAATAGGAA
>JAIRYB010000133.1 GCA_031267955.1 Spirochaetaceae bacterium
CGTTTTTCCCCTGGATCACCCCGGGAATGGGGATAAACAGTTCCAGCGATTCCGCGCCCATGCCGTCCTGCCTGAGCTGCAGGGAAAAGCTGGTCCCTTCCTTGTTGTACCTTAAAGAATTGATTTGGGCCGATTCCGGCAAATATATAAGGGGGGATTTTTTTTCCGCCACGGCCTTTTTAAAAATCTCAAGGGCTTCCGTATCCTGATCAAGAAGCACCAAAGGCCGGCCCCGCTTGATAATCCCCGCCTTTTCACGGGCAATGGCTTCAATCGTGCTGCCCAGAAATTCAGTATGTTCAAGCTCGATAGAGGTGATCACCGATACAAGGGGATCCACTACATTGGTAGAATCGAGCCGGCCGCCTATGCCCGTCTCCACCACCATCACGTCGCATTTGGCGCGTCTCGCGCAGAGAAAAAAATAAAGCGTCAGAAGCTCGAAAAAAGTCGGCTCCTCGCCGTCTTCAAGACCGCCGTTAAAAAGCGCGTAGCCGGGTTTTGCGGGGTCTTTCAGTGAATCGGCAATAGCGCGCAGTTCTTCGCCCGCGGCAGCGTAAACGGACTCGTCGAGAAAATCGTTTCCCAGCGTGATGCGTTCCCGGTATTCGGATACGTGCGGCGATGTATACCGGGCGACCCGCATTCCCCGTTCAGCCAGAATGGCGGTAATCATGCCGGTCACGGAACCCTTGCCTTTGGAACCGGCCACATGAATGGAAGGAGACGAACGTTCCGGATGCCCGGCAATTTCGCAGAGCAGTTCGGTACGGTCAAGGCGGAAACTCTTGACACTCTGTCCCCGGTCAATATTGATAAACCGGGAAAGCCAGTCAAATACCTGGCTGGAACAGGTAAAAGGAGCGCTGTGTTCTACGTTCATGCAATGTTCCGTCTATTTAGTTTCCCATAAAACCTCCCGTTTTGCAACACCTTAGCAGCTTCCGCGCTGCCCTCGTTCCCCTTGTTAAAGGGTTTTCCATGAAGTAGGATGGATGCATGGATATCTATTGCGTTGGCATCAAGGGGACGGGGGTCTGCGCCCTAGCGGAATTGCTCCACGGCGAAGGTTTTACTATACGCGGTTCCGACTGCGGCGATGTCTTCTATACCGACGCGATTCTTAAAGAACTGGGAATCCCGTACCACGAGTCTTTCAGCGCGGAGCACATCGATGCCGGCATAAAAACCGTGATATATTCGGCCGCGTATTCCCCGGAAACAAACCCCGAGCTTGCCGAGGCCCGGCGCCTGGGTATCCCGCTTTTAAAATACACCGACGCGCTGGGCGAATATTCCGCCCGTTTTGATTCGTCGGGAATAGCCGGCGTCCACGGGAAAACCACGACAGCGGCCCTGGCGGGGACGCTGATCCGGGGGGCGGGGCTTCCCGCGCGGATCCTTGCGGGCAGCGCGGTGAGCGGTTTCGGCGGCCGCTCCACCCTCAGCCTGGGGGGCAAGTACTTTATAGCCGAAACCTGCGAGTACCGCCGGCATTTCCTTGCTTTCCACCCCCGGCGTATCGTGCTGACCAGCGTGGAAAGCGATCACCAGGATTACTACCCGGACTACGGGGCGATACGGGACGCCTTTCTCGAATACGCGGGAAAGCTGCCCTCCGGGGGCGAGCTGATTTACTGCGCGGATAATCCGGGCGCCAAAGAGGTGGCCCTTGCGGCAAGGCGGGCCGCCGAAAAGGCGGGGAAAGCCCTGTCCCTTACGCCCTACGGTTTCGGCGCGGAAGGCCCTTTCCGCATTGAAAACTACCGCGTTTCCGGCGGGCGTATCCTGTTTACCCTTCCCCTTTTCCCCGAAGGCCTGCGCCTCCGTGTCCCGGGAAAGCACCTGGCCCAGGACGCCGCCGCCGCGCTGGCCCTAGTTTCTTCCCTTGTACGCGCCGAGTTCGGAGAGGGCGGCTGGACCGGCGGGCGGCGGGAAGCGGTACGTTCGGCCCTGGAAGATTTCCGGGGGAGCAAACGCCGCTGTGAAATTACCGGGGAAAGCGGCGGCATCATCTTTATGGACGACTACGGGCACCATCCTACGGCGCTAAGCAGCACTTTGTCCGGGTTAAGGGAATTTTATCCCGAGCGGAGGATCATCGTCAGTTTTATGTCCCATACCTATACCAGAACCGCGGCGCTGCTTGACGAATTTGCCGCTTCGTTCAAAGACGCGGATATTGTGTTCCTGCATAAAATTTACGGTTCGGCCCGGGAAACCTATACGGGCGGCGTAAACGGCAGGACTCTTTACGAAAAGGTAAAAGCCCTGCGCGGCAATGTATACTACACGGAAGAGCCGGAAGACGCGGCGGAAATGCTCACGCAAACGCTTCGCCCGGGCGATCTTTTTATCACTATGGGGGCCGGCGACAACTGGAAACTGGGGAAGAAACTGCTTGGCCGCTATGAACCGGAAAGGGCGCGGCAATGAAAAGCATGACCGGCTACGGCTCCGGCAATTTCCGGAACGGCCAGGTTTCCCTTTCCGTGGAAATTAAAGGCTACAATAACCGTTTTCTGGATATCAGCGTCTACCTTCCGCCTTTTCTTTCCTCAATGGAAAACCGCGTGCGCGGGTACCTGGCCGGCCGCTTCTCCAGGGGGAAGATAGAAATAAATCTGCGATTCAGGGAACAGGACGCCGCCCTTGCCGTGCAGATAAACCGGGAGGCAGCGAGGGCGTACAGGGAGGCTATCGCGGCGCTGGCAGGGGAAATGGGCCTTGACGAAAAGCCGTCCCTCTCGCTGCTGCTTTCCCTTGACGGGGTGCTGGAAACGGAAAAAACCAGGGATAACGAACAGTACTGGCCTTTTATTGAAAAGGCGCTCACGGAAGCCGCGGATCAGTTTGAATCGGAGCGGGTACGGGAGGGAAAGCATACCGAAGATGACATACTGTCGCATCTTTCAAAAATAGAAACGCTTACCGACGCGGTTGCCGCCCATATACCCCGGATGGAAGCGGAGTTTCAGGAAAACCTCCGTTCCCGTTTCAGGGAACTTTTGGGGGATCAAATCGACGAAAACCGCGTCCTTGCGGAAACCGCCGTGCTCCTCGTAAAAAACACAATCTCCGAAGAACTCTCCCGCCTTAAAGCGCATCTTGGCGAATTCCGCGCGGAAACAGACCGCAATCCCGGCCCGGGCAAAAAACTGGACTTCCTCTGCCAGGAAATTAACCGGGAGATAAATACCATCGGATCCAAGACGCCCAACCTGGACACAAGCCGGGCGGTGGTTGACATGAAAGACGCCCTGGAAAATATCCGGGAACAGCTTAGGAATGTCGAGTAGGAAGGGCCTGCCTGGCGGCAATAGAATGCGCATATTTTCCGGTCCCACCGCCATGGCAGCGCGGCCCTTTCCGCCCCACGGAACATTGTCCGGACCGTTGCGGGCCGGGTTCAGGATTCCGGGGCCTTTATCATCGCGGCAAGGACGGCCTGGACCCATTCGCCGCCTTCTGCGGGAAGCGCGTTGCTGACTAAAAGAAATTCAAAAAGGGCTTCGCGGTAACGGCCCGAATAATAGTAGGACTGCCCCAGGTAGAAGCGGGCGCGGCTTTCGGCGGAAGCGCTGCGGGGCAGCGACAGGAATTCTGTCAGATTCCGGCCGGCTTCTTCCCAGTTCCGCCTTAGGAATGGTCCTTGTATAATATTTTTCAGCAGGTATTCTTCACCTCCGCCTGTTGGAATTTCCAGATCATCTTTGAACGCCCTGGGCGGCTTGAACGGGGTCTTGGAAAAATTCGGCGAGGGGCTTATGCCGGACAGGTCCCGTTCCGCGCGGGAACTCAGAGGCGTTACCACGGAATTCTCGGCCCCCGCGGCAGAGACGCTGTTTACGGAAATTAAGGGCAGCGGTATTGATCTGGCCCCGGGAGAATTTTTAAGCCCCACCCGGTAGCCCGACGGAATCTCCACAGGGTCTCTTGTGGCGTTGGACCCCGGCCGGATCTCCATGTCGCCGGAAAAGAGTTCGTCTTCGGTAATTAGCGCGTAATAGTATGCAATGCCCGGAACAGGATAATCCATATAGGGGGAACCAATGCCCGATTGGACAATCACCGCGTCAAGGACGCTCCGGTTGGAAGTGATGGGGGTTACGCTCCGGTAAAGCACCGGAATCTTGGAGCTGTCGCCGATGTCGAAGCTGATCTCGACTCCGTCACCCCGGACAGCGGCCCGCAGGTTTGTTATCCCGTTCCATACCTGGCGCCGCCTGGAGGCGGGGGCCGGCGCCGGTTCATTTACAGGTTCGGGGATTGCGGCTTCCGGCATTTCAGGGTATTCCAGGGTAACGCTGGTTGTATTGTTATACGGAAGCATAATATCGTAACGCCGGCCTTCCGTGTCGCTTGAGGCAATAAAGTAATACCAGTCGCCGCCGTCTTCAACCTCGTCAATATAGGACTGGACCCCGTAGGGGACCTCTACAGGCCGGATCAGGGTATAGGAATTGGCATTGTCGAAGGGAACGGAGGCGCGGTAAATATACACCGAACCCGCGGCGTCGGGAGAATCGGCCCAGGAAAGGCGGACAAGGTTGTTCCTGGGTTCCGCTTTGATTCCGGTAACAAAGGGCGTAAAAACCGGCCGCCTTTCCGGGATCGGGGGAGGCGGGGGCGGTTCTTCCTCTTTTTCCGGCAGCCCTACGCGGCCCAGGCCCCCTATATCGATGCCTTCGTAGGAACCGGACCTGTCTGCCTGCTGGGCAAAGCCCGGAAGAGGAAAAAGGCAGAACAAGAGGCCAAGTGCGAGAAAATCCCTAAAAACAATCCCGGCTATCTTCATCATATATATCATATTATAATCGGCAGGAATTGCAAAAAAGTCCTGCTTTTTGTAATATGGATACTGGAGGATTACTATGTTATTGAACGAACTTGCCTCGCCTGTTGTAGACTTAAAGGCCCGAATCAACGAAACCTGGGGGCGTCTTTGAGGACGCTTCGTTTGGCAGCCGTATAGCGGGCCTGGAAGCCAAATCCTCGGAAGAACATTTTTGGGACGATCCTGCGCTTGCGGAAAAGCTCCTGGGAGAGCTTAAAGCCCTAAAAAGGCGCTACGATCCCTGGAAAGAACTCAAGGCGGGGATTGACGACCTGGAAGCGCTCCAGGAACTGGCCGTGGAGGCCCGGGACGAGTCCCAGGGCGCGGAAATCGAGGCGGCCCTGAAAGAGCTTGGCGCCCGTTTTGAAAAACAGAATATAGTCGAGCTGATGCCCGGAGAAGTGGACGGGAACGGCTGCTTCCTGACCATCCATTCCGGGGCCGGCGGGACGGAAGCCTGCGACTGGTCGCAGATGCTCTACCGTATGTACCTGCGCTGGGCCGAACGGAAAGGTTTTTCGATAGAAGAGGTGGATTCCCTGGAAGCCGAAGGGGGCATTAAGTCGGCTACGGTAAAAATCGGGGGCGATTACGCCTACGGCTATCTCAAAGGCGAAAGCGGGGTCCACCGGCTGGTAAGGATTTCCCCCTTTGACGCCAATGCCCGCAGGCACACTTCCTTTGCCTCCGCCTATATTTTCCCGGTGATAGATGATACGGTCAAGGTGGAGATCCGCCCGGAAGATCTGAGGGTGGACACCTACCGTTCGGGGGGCGCCGGGGGCCAGCATGTAAATAAGACCGACAGCGCCGTGCGTTTTACCCATCTTCCTACCGGGATAGTAGTGGCCTGCCAGAACGAGCGGAGCCAGATAAAGAACCGGGCTATCGCGATGAGCATGCTCAAGGCCAGGCTTTACGAGTATTACCGCGAGGAAAAGGAAAAGGAAAACGAAAAGTTCGCCCAGGAAAAAAAGGATATTTCCTGGGGGAATCAGATACGCTCTTATGTGTTTCAGCCGTATACCCTGGTCAAGGATTACCGCACCAAAACGGAGATCGGCAATATCCAGGCGGTTATGGACGGCGACATTGATTTATTTATCGAGGGGTATCTGCGTTTTGTGTGGAACAGCAAACACGGATAGCCGGCCGGCTTGCCGGACAGGCCCGATATTGATTTTGGGGTACGGAAAGTGAAATTCCTCGGCGCGGTATTTATTTTTCTCGTTTTTGTCTCCTCCGCATACGGCGGCGGGAAAACCGAGGAAGCCGCTGCCGACCCTGTCGGCAAAGAATGGGTTCTTTGCGTATCTTCTTTTGATGTTTCCGCGCTGCCCGCTTCCCGGCGGATCGTCGGGGAAGTATTGGCCGTCGACCTGGTAAACTACCTCAGCGACATAAGCTACCGGATCAGGATGTCGCCGGAGTACGCCTACTATGAAAGCACCGCATGGCTCAGGGCCCGCCATGAGGCGGGGGGGAAACTTGCCCAAAAACGGAATCAGAGGGACGAGCTTTTATTTAAGGGAAACGCCGGGTGGCGTTACGAGAAAGACCTTAAAACCATAGACAAAGAAATTATTACGCTGGAAGAAGAATACGCCGCCGCGGAATCAAAAATACCGGCGGTTGAAACAAAACCGGATTTCCACCTTACCCAGGATAATCTGCGGGGCGTTTTCCCCCCGGCGCCGAAGCCGGGAGGGGAGTACAATTTCTGCGTTACCCAGAAGGCCGACGGCCTCCTTACCGGGCAAATTTCCGAATACCACGGCCGTATTTACCTGGTTGTGCGGGTCTACGCGATCTATGCCCGCAGCGTGGTATACGAGGACAGCGTGTTGTTCTCTTCCGAGGATATTAACGACGCCATGCAGGAGGTGGGGAACCGCCTGGTAATGGCCCTGGAAGGCACCCCGCGGGCATCCGTCGCGGTAACGGCAAATCCGGAAACAGCCGTTATTTCTTTCGACAACGCGTTCGCGGGCCGGGGCAGGGTCGAGCCGGTCGAACGCGCCCCGGGGCAGGTGGAAGTGCGGGCGTCGGCCCCGGATCATGTGACAACGTCGGTTACGGTGGACCTTTTCGCGGACGAACTTGCCGAGCTTCAGATCAACCTGAGCCCCCTGGGTTCCAGCCTTGTTCTGATCGATGTGCCTGATTACCCCGGAACGGCCGTTTACCAGGGTTCGCTGTTTATCGGGAATACGCCGCTGGAACTGGGCCTGGCGACGAATCACGCCGGGCATATCAGCGTGGAAACTCCCGAGGGGAATGTAGGTTCCGCGATAATTCCCGCGGGGGATAAGCCCGAAGACGCGGCGCTGTACCTGGCTGTAATCCCCCCCCTTGAGGAAGGCCGTCTGGACAGGAGCCGCCGGGGGTTTTACGGGGCATGGGGCCGTTTTTGGATCGCCCTGCCCCTGGCATGGATGGCGAGCGGGGTCGCCTCTACAGTTATCGGCGCTTATAATACCAACCAGTTCCGTACCAAGGAACAGTACGACGAAGCCCAGGCCTACCGCTGGGTATCTGTAGGACTTACCGCCGTTGCCGCGGGTTTTGCCCTGGAATCCGTTGTCCGCGCTTTTTTTTACGTGCGTACCTCTTCCAAGGGCGAGCCAAGGACCTCAAGAAACTGGTCCCAGAACCGGCGCTAAAGCCGGGCCCTCGTCTTGTAACGGGAAGGCGCGGATTGCAAGGAGAATAGACATGCTTTCCTTTCGCGAAAAAATAAAAAAATTCTTCGGGCTGCAGGCAAAAATAGAAGAGGCGTTTTTCGAGGATCTCGCCGACCTTTTGATAGAAGGGGACTTCGGCGCCGCCGAAGCGTGGCAGACGGTGGAAGAACTGCGCGGGCTCTGCAAAAAGCGGAAAATCGCCGAAAGCGGGGAAGCCCGGGAAACCCTGGCGTCGCTCCTTGCCGGAAAACTCCTGGCCTGCGGCGGCAGCGCGGCCGGCGGCGAATTTGCCTTGCCTCCCGGAACCCTGCAAATCATCCTGCTTCTGGGGGTAAACGGCGTGGGGAAGACTACCAGCGCCGCGAAACTGGCCTCCCGTTTCCGGGAGCGCTATGGCCGCAAACCTATTCTCGCCGCGGCCGATACTTTCCGGGCGGCGGCAATCGAGCAGCTGAAGATACACGGCGAAAGGCTTGGGGTGCGGGTCGTGGCCCACCAGCGCGGGGGCGATCCCGCGGCGGTGATCTACGATGCGATCGAGGCCGCCCGCGCCGGCGGGGGGGATCTGATCATCGCCGATACGGCGGGGCGCATGCACACAAAAAACGCCCTGGTTGAAGAACTTAAAAAGATAGACCGGGTGGTGGAAACAAAAGCCGCCGATACGGGCGGCTGCGTTAAATGGCTTGTGCTGGACGCTACTACCGGGCGGAACGCCCTGGCCCAGGCGGAAGTTTTCCACTCGGCGGTAAAGCCGGACGGGGTGATCCTTACCAAATACGATTCGACCGCCCGGGGCGGGGTGGTTTTCTCCCTGGCCGGAACCCTGTCGCTTCCGGTGATCTACATCTGCGACGGGGAAAAATACGAAGATATACGGCCCTTTGACGCTTCGCGTTTTGCCGGGGAATTCACAGGGCTGGATTATCAAGCGGAGAACGGGAAATGAAGCGCGGAAAAGCGCGGAAAAGCGTGTGTTTTTTCTTTTTCGCGTTTTTTTCCCTGATGCCCTCCGTAAACACCGCCGGCGCCCAGGATCGCTGGTATATTTCAAACGCCGCCGGTATGGCGCTCGAACCGGCCTTTCCCCGGCTTGCCATGAGGGGAAAGTACGCCCTCGCGGTAACGGAAATACTTCCCGGGGATCTTCCCGGCAATCTCCGCGAATTTTACGACAGTATATACCGGGAGGCCCGGCTTAAAGCGGAAGCTGAGGCGGAAACCGGGGAAGGCGCGGCGGCGGCAATTCCCTTTTCCCTCAGGCTCGAAAAACGTATCCTCTACGAAAACCGGCAGGCTTCCCGCCAACAGTGGCTCTTCCTGGACAGGGAAAACCAGATACGCCTCGCCGCGGCCTTTGCCCTCGATCCCGCCGAATACCCCCCGCCTGAAACCGGCGACGCAGGCGGCGCGAGCCAGGACAGCGCGGAACCAAACGCCGGCCCCGGGCCGGCCGGGGGGGAATCCTTGCCGGCCGCCGGAGATACAGGCGAAACCGGAGATGCCGGGGAAGGGGAAGGCTCTCCGGGCGGGGAAGACGGGGAAGAAGCAGAAGGGGAAAAATCCTCGGTTGATTATTCGGGGTACATCGAACTCTACAACCCGGAAGGCTATATTGTCGAGGAACATTTGTTCTCTTCCGATTCCACCGACCGGATAGTAAATTATTTTTACAATAAGCGCATACTGGTCCGGGCGGTCACCAAAATACAGCATCCCGCAAACGGGGAGGAGGAAACTTATACCGAAAATTACTGTACCGATTATTACCGCTACAGCCGGTCCTCTTCCCTGCGGGGGGTAGAGCGGATCTACCATACCCAGGCGGAGAATGAGCCGGTACAGATGCGTTTTCCCCATGTCGTCCTGGGGGCGGCAAAAAACGCCCTGTTTGTCAATCCGGGCTTTTCCTTTACCAATGAATTCTTCAAGGATATCCTGCTGGACTCCGGCTCTCGGGTACTCTATACTACCGACGACAGGGGCCGGGTACTTACCGAAACCCGGAGGGACGAGGAGGGGGAAGTAACAGGGGAACTGCGGAATACCTGGTCCGGGGACCGGCTGGTTTCAGTACACTGGAAGGCCGGGGACGACGAGAGGGTCACGGAATTTGAATATGACGACGACGGGGACAGGATTTTGGAACGGAACATCAACAGGGGAGTGCTGGAACGGGTGGTCACCATGGAAGGGGAAAACGAGATAGAGCTGCTCTACATGGACGGAAAGCCCATGCTGAGGGCTGTCTGGGAGAACGGCCGTAAAATTTCCGAAGAACGAATACGCCCTTCCGCGGCGTCCGGCGCCGGGGCCGGTTTCTAATGGCATCCTGGCGCTGGATCGGGTTTATCGCCCTCCGCTATATTTCCCGCGGCCGCCGTAACCGTTCCTCCGCGTCGTCAATTCTGGCTATACTCGGCATTCTTATCGGCGTCCTCACCCTGACGGTAATACTCGCCGTCATGAACGGTTTCCAGCTCGGTTTTATCGAAAGTATCGTGGAAATATCATCGTATCATCTGCGTTTTGAAAATTTCCCCGCGGACGGGAGCGGGAAATTTCTTGAAGAAAAGGTCCGTTCCCTACCCCAGGTGGCCGCCGTCGTACCTTTCCGGGAAATTCAGGCCATAGTCCGGGGGAAGCGGGAAGAACAGCAGGCGGCGGTGATCCGCTGCCTGCCCCGCGACGCGCTGGCGCTGGATTCGGGGTTCGCGGAAAAACTCGTATTTGAAGAAGGGCAGGGCGGCTTTTCCCTGGATAACCCGAATTCGGTCGTCCCGGGGGCCGAACTTGCCCGGCGTTTGGGCGCCCGCCTGGGGGACACGATAAGCCTGGTATCGCTTTCCGGGGACGGCCTTTTCAAGGACGCCGGGGAAGGGGAGGGGGCCGTTAATTCCCTTTTTACCGTGACCGGCATATTCCGTTCAGGGTTTTACGAATACGATTTGGGCTGGGCGTTTATCGGCATCGATTCCGGGGCCGCTCTTTCCGGGGAGCAGGACAGGCTTTCCCTGGGCGTCAAACTGAAAAACCGCTGGCAGGACGGCCGGGTCCTGGAACAGATACTCCGCCTTCCCGAATACGCCGCCCTGAGCGCGGCCGGGGCGGTGGAAGCGCCGAAACCCTGGCGGGATTATAACCGGGCTTTTTACGGGGCGCTCAGAACGGAAAAACTGATGATGTTCATTCTGGTCGGGCTTATCTTCATCGTGGTGGGGCTCAATATCTTTCAGGCCCAGCGCAGATCCGTTCTGGAAAGGCGGGAAGAAATCGGCTTGCTGCGGGCTATGGGCGCCACGGATGTCGCGGTAAGGTTCATCTTTGTCTGGGACGGCTTTGTCATCGGGTTTTCAGGCGCGGCTTTCGGGACAGGCCTGGGGCTTTTCATCGCGTCGCATATTGCGGTTTTTTTCAATGTTCTCGAAGGGCTGGTCAACGCCGTAATTGATCTGGTCAACCTTGTCCTTTCACTTTTCGGCGTTTCGGGCGCCGGAGGTTTCGCCGTATTTTCCCCGGCGATCTTTTATATCAAGGAGATCCCCTCCCGCGTCATCCCGGGGGAAGTGGCCCTTATCTTTTTATTCGGGTTTTTATCCGCCCTGCTTGCCGCGTGGTTCGCGTCGGGCAGGGTTTCCCGGACAAGGCCGGCGGAGGTTCTGCGCTGTGAGTAACACTATGGGCGCGCCTGTCTTAATCGAAGTCAGGGGCATTGTTAAGACTTTCCCCTCGGGCGCCGAAACCCTCGCCATACTCAGGGGTATTACCCTTACCGTCAATGCGGGTACCACGGTGGCCATTAACGGCCAAAGCGGGAGCGGCAAAAGCACCTTTCTCAATATTTTGGGCGGCCTTGACCGCGCGGATTCCGGTTCCGTAAAAATCGCCGGGGACGAGATAACAGGGCTTTCCGAAAACGCGCTTACCTCTTACCGGCGGGACCGCGTCGGCTTTGTCTTTCAGTTCCACTACCTCCTCAAGGACTTTACCGCCCTGGAAAATGTGATGATCCCCGGCTATATGGCGGGTATGAAAAAAAAGGACGCGCTGGAAAGGGCCGCTTCCCTGCTTGCCGATGTAAACATGAAGGAACGGCTGCACCACTACCCGTCCCAGCTTTCCGGGGGGGAACGCCAGCGGGTGGCTGTGGCCCGGTCCATGATCAACAACCCGGATCTGATCCTGGCCGACGAGCCTACCGGCAACCTCGATCCGGCCAACAGCGATTCTGTCGCCGAACTCCTCTATTCCGGGGCCGGAAAATGGGGGAAGACCCTTATCGTGGTGACCCATGACGAAAGGGTGGCGGGCAGGGCGGCGGCGCGCTATACCCTGGACGGGGGCGTGCTGGTGTGAAGATTCCCGGCGAATTTTTCATCGCCCTCCGCTATCTTTGGGGAAGGGCCCATGAGGGGGGCCGTTACCTCAGGGGGGCCGCCGCGGGGATAGCCCTGTCCCTGGTCCCCATCATGGTTACCCTTATTGTCGCGGACGGCATGATACAGGGCATCACCGACCGGTACCTGGAACTCGGTACCGGACATATCCAGGTATACGACTACTTAAATTCAGGCCGGGGGGGGCCGCCCGAACTGCCGGAAATACCCGGCCTCCGCGGGGCCTGGCAGGAACGTTCCGGCCTTGCCATTGTCATGGGGGGCGCGGGCAAGGCGGGGACCACGGTATGGGCGATAGAAAGTTCCTTCTGGGCCGACAGCGGCAGCCGGAAATTTCTCAAGATCGCCGAGGGGAGCGCGGACCTGGAGGAGGATAACGAGGTCCTGCTGGGCGAAGAACTGGCCCGTATTGTCGGCGCGGAAACGGGAAAGAACGTTTACATTATGAGCGTCCGGATGGGCGCCTCCGGGCGGAACGTACCCCGTACCGTCCCCTTCAAAGTCAGGGGCATAGTGTCTTCCGGTTACCGGGAGCTGGACGCCCTGTGGTGTATTTTAAGCTATCAGGGCGGGAATCGTATTCTGGACCCGGCCCTGTCCCGGGACTCCCTTGTGCTTAAGATCGACGATCCCTACCGTGAAGCCGAAAAAACAGCCGGGATTATAGCCCGGGAACTGGGGCCGGGGTACGGGGTCTATACCTGGAAAGACCTGCAGCGTTCCCAGTACAGCTCCTACGAATCCACCCGCCAGCTTTTGCTGTTCATCATGGCATTGATCGTACTGGTAGCGGCGGTAAATGTATCCTCGGCAACAGGCATGCTGGTCATCGAGCGCCGCCAGGATATCGCGGTCCTCAAAGCCGCCGGGGCAAGCCCGTCCGCGACAAGCCGTATCTTTCTCTGCGCGGGCTTTCTCACCGGCCTTACCGGCGTGATTCTGGGAAGCGCCCTTGGGCTTCTCATCGGGGTTTTTATCAACCAGCTTATACGCGGCCTGGAAACCGTTCTCAGCTTTTTTTCATCGGCCTTTCACGGCGGGGAGGTAAAGATACTTGACAGCGGGTACTATCTGGAGGCGATCCCCATTATAATAAACTGGAAAACCGTCGCCCTTATCGCTGTATTCACGCTGCTCTGTTCCCTGGCGGCGTCATGGTTTCCCGCCCGGCGGGCGGGGAAAATACCCCCCATTGAACTCTTACGGAAAATTTAGTATCCCTTGTTGCGCAAGGCAGGGTAGTATCGCTTAGCTATGAAAAAAACGCCTTTTTATGAAGAAGGACTGCGGTTTTCCTGCGCCCGCTGTTCGGCCTGCTGCCGTTACGAGAGCGGCTTCGTGTTCCTTTCCAGTCCCGATCTCGACGCCCTTTCCGGCGAGCTTAAAATGAAAACCGATGAATTTATCGCCGTATACTGCCGCTGGATAGGAGCGCCGGGGGGCTTTTTCCAGTTGTCCCTGCGCGAAAAATCAAACCTCGACTGTATCTTCTGGAAAGAAGGCTGTACCGTGTACAGGGCCCGGCCCCGGCAATGCAGGAGCTTCCCGTTCTGGCCGTCCGTGCTGGAATCCAGGGCAATCTGGGAAAATACCGCCCTGTCCTGCCCCGGCATGGGGAAAGGCCCCCTGCATACCAGGGAAGAGATAGAGGGCTGCCTCCTCGGGCAGCTTGGCGAGGCGATTATTACGCGCGAACTATTGCTATAAAGGCCCGGGATCACTATCTTATAAAAAGCGGGCGTAAAAAGTGATCGAAAAAAAAGGCGAAGTGAAAGAAGGGCTTTTTTTAAGCCCGGAGGACGTGGAAGTATTGTTTACCCTGCTGAAGGCCAGGGAATACGCCCTCTCGGACGCGGAACATCTGGTACTTTCAAAAATAGAAAACAGCCTCTACGCCTGCCTTTCGGTTGATGAAGTGGAAGCCCTGCTTCCCCGGAATCCCGGCGGGACGCCTGAGCCCGGCCCGGAGAGGGGGGGCCGGCAATGAAAAAGAACGCGCGGAAACCCGCCGGGGCGGAGGGCCTTTCCGGACGGAAAAACCCGAAACAGCCCCGGAGGAAAAAGCCGGGGCCGGCCCGTGTTGTCCGCCTTTTTTGCGGCGTCCTTGCCGCTCTGATCGCCTTTGCCCTGGCCCTGGGGGGCATTGGCGCCGCGGCCTTCATCTACCTGAACAACCCCCCGGAAACCGCCCCGCTGGCGGCCCGGGAATCTTCCCCTGCCGGTACCCTCTATCGGGAAGATGACGGCAGGGTATTTATCGAAATAAGGGAGGGGGAGAGTTCCTATTCAGTGGGCCAGCGGCTTGAAAAAGAAGGATTCATCCGGAGCCGCTATCTCTGGAATCTTCTTTCCTACCTGGACAAAGAGTACATCAAGACAGGGTCGTACAGGTTCGGCTATCCGGCTACCCAGCTTGAAATCCGTTCGGTCCTGGTTAAGGGAAAACAGCTCCTTGTCCGCGTAACCGTTCCCGAGGGGGTTACGTTAAAAAAGATCGCCGCGATACTTGAAGACGCGGGCATCTGCGGCGGGGAAGCCTTTTTGCAGTCGGCCTGTGACGGCGGCATACTTGCCGAATACCGGATTCCCGGCCTGACCATGGAGGGGTACCTTTACCCGGACACCTACCTGTTTCCACTTTCGTATCCCGCTCCCGAGGTTGTCCGTACCATGGCGGACACCTTTTTCAACCGGCTTGAGGAAACCGACGGGAACGTCTTTTCCCTTTCCCCCGGGGAAATCAACCGGAAGGTGATTCTGGCCTCCATTGTCGAGCGCGAATACCGGGTGGCGGACGAGGCGCCCCTGATGGCCGGGGTTTTTTACAACCGCCTGGAAATCGGGATGGCCCTCCAGTCCTGCGCCACCGTGGAGTACGTCATTACCGAGATCCAGGGGAAACCCCATCCGCGACTCCTTTACACCCGGGACACGGAAATCCCCGATCCCTACAATACCTATCTGCGCCCCGGCCTCCCCCCGGGGCCGATTTCCTCGCCCGGAAAAGTAGCGCTTGACGCCGCTTTTCACCCCGCTTCCAGCGATTATCTTTATTTCCGCTTGGTAAACCCGGAAGAGGGGCGGCATTATTTTTCAAAAAATTTCGACGAGCATATACAGGCGGGGGCCCTTTATGTCAAAGGAGGAGGTTTTTGAGGATCGCCCCCTCGTCAATCCAGGAGGTAAACGACCGGATAGACGCGGTCGCCGTAGTGGGGGAGTATGTGCGGCTGGAAAAGCGGAGCGGCCGTTACTGGGGCTGCTGCCCCTTCCACCAGGAAAAAACCCCTTCGTTCACCGTGGATGCGGACCGGAAGATGTACTACTGTTTCGGCTGCCACCAGGGGGGGAATATCATCACATTTATCATGGATATGGACAAGGCCAGTTTTCCGGAAGCGGTGGAGCTTCTGGCAAAAAAGGCCGGGGTCGAACTTGCCTATGAAGGGTCAGGCGATTACGAAGGGAAAAAAGACAGCCATAAAGAGGATCTCTGCGTGCTTTACGACAAGCTGGCGGGCAGTTTTCATTATTTATTAATGGAAAAGCCCGAATATGCCCACGCGAAGCAGTATATTATGGAAAGGGGGATAACTGAAGAGATGCTTGGCCGCTTCCGGCTGGGTTACGCCCCCGCCGACAGGTCCTGGCTGTTCAGGTTCCTGTCAAAAAAAAGCTATTCCCCCGAACTGCTCGCGATGTCGGGGCTTTTTTACCAGGACTACCCGCAGAGCGCCTTTTTTCACAACCGGCTCATGTTCCCCATCGCCGACCGGCAGGGAAGGACCGTGGCGTTCGGCGGGCGGCTTTTATCCGGGGATGGGCCGAAGTACATCAACTCACGGGAATCCGATGTTTACAAAAAAGGCGCCACGCTTTTTGCCATAGACCTGGCCATGAACGAGATACGGCGGACCAAGTCGGCGTATATTGCCGAAGGCTACATGGACGTAATCGCCCTGCATCAGGCCGGGATAAGCAACGCGGTGGCGCCCCTGGGGACCGCCTTTACCGACGATCAGGCCCGGCTTTTAAAACGCTGGGCGGATAAAATATGCCTTGTCTTTGACTCGGACGGGGCCGGGCAGACCGCGGCGGTCAAGGCCATACTTACCGGCCGGAAAAACGGCCTGGACTGCTCGGTGGCGGTTCCGGGCCGCAGCCTTCCCGAAGACGGGGACGCGGCGGCCCCCCTGAAAGATCCCGCCGATATTTTAAAACAATTTGGTCCTAAAACATTGCAAAAAAGCGTAAAATGCAGTATAAATGACTTTGAGTATTTAGTTAATCGCGCCCGTTCCCTGTACGATACAAGCGGCCCGGAAGGCAAGGCCAGGGCGGTTGCCTTCCTTTTTCCCTACGCGGCGGCCCTGGACTCCGAAGTATCCCGGGAGGCCTGTCTGGCCGACACGGCGGATATATTCGGCGTGGAACGGCAGGCGGTATTCGCGGACTACAGGCGTGACCGGCAGAACAACAGGCCGGCCCTTTCTTCCGCCGCCGCGGGCGGGGAAGTCCGGGAAAAGACGCTCCGTATGAATGACGAGCTTTATTTACTCACCGCGGTTATGGTGAATCAGTGGATGTACCCAAAACTGCGCTCAAGTCTGTCGATAGAGGAGTTGGAAGATCCCGGTGCAAAGGAGCTTTTTATCGCCCTCGAAGAATGGTTCAGAAACAGAAATACCGGCGAAGGGGAAAAATCACGGGCAATACCTCCGGATCTGCTATCGCGTATCAACGGCGAGGCTTTGAGGAATTTTGTGATCGAACAGGGCGTGAAAGGCGCGTTTTCTTCAAATCCGGAAGCCTTAATCCAGGACAGTATAAGGCAAATCAAGATAAAACGGCTTGAACGCCGGCAGGGGGAGATTGTAATGGAATTACGCAAACAAAAAAGCGATTACGGGGGGGGCGGCGTCCTGCCGCCGGCTTCGCTGCCGGTATCCTCAGAAGATCTTCTTACCGAAAAAGCGCATATTGACGCCGAATTAGTCCGGCTTAGGGGGGCGGCCAGAAGCGGCCCCTATTAAAGCCCGGCGATATATACAGGCGGGCGGAACCGGAAACCGCCCCGGTATTGGCAGGCCGCCTTGTAAAGGGCATTTCCGTATGCCGCAGGCGGAAGAATGCAAAATTTGTACATAAAATACCCGGTTTTATGGGCAGGCATTGGTTTGGGAAGGAAAGATTGACGCAACCGGGCATATAAGGAAGCTGACGAATGTTAACGGATACACGCACACAGGAAGTAATTCTCGATCCTTCTGTTTCGAAAGTTATCGAATACGCGAAAGAAAAAAAGACCATCTCCTTTGACGAGCTTTCCGATTTTCTGCCCGCTCATATCACTAATTCTGACAAAATGGATCAGGTTTTAGTGATGCTCCAGGAAAACAATGTCCAGCTTGTCATCGAGGAAGATTCCCCGGCCGACGAGGAATCCGACACGGACGGCAGGAAAAACGGGGACGCCGACAAAAAACGGCTGGTTTACAGCGAGAAAGAATCCCCGGTCGACGATCCGATCAGGCTCTATTTACGGGAAATCGGCCAGGAGAATCTCCTTACCGCGGAAGAGGAGATAAGGTATTCCAAGCAGATGGAGGACGGGGAAAATATCATCAAGAATGTGATAAAGAAGTCGGGGATGATCATCCCGGAATTTTATCATATCGCCCAGCGGGCGTTTTCCAAAAAGGACCCCAGGGAACTCAACTTTTCCAATAAAAAAGAGATAACCGAGTATATTACCGAACGGAGGCGCCTCAACCAGTTTTACCGGGAGACGCTCCGGCTTATCGGGGCTGATCTTAAAAATTATATGGAGTTAAAGCGCCGGATCATCACCCGGGGCGGGGATATCTTTGACGACAGCGAGCTTGGCGAACTGCGCCGTCATATTCTGGAGGTAATCGAGGCCGCCGAAATACACCCCGAAGAAATTACCCGGTTTTCCGACAAATTCGTCCAGGCCGCGGAAAAGATACGGCAGTACAAGAAGGTCCAGGATCGCAAGGAAAAGCGGCTCCAGGTGGCGTCTTTCAAGGAACTGCGCGCCCTGGGCCGGGGACTCACCATCCGGGAGGAGCGGGAACGGCTGGAACGGGAGCTGGGGCTTTCTTCTGATGAAATCAAAGAGCTTATCCGGCAGATCCAGGTAACCGAAAAGCGGCTCAACCAGATGGAGTCCGAATTTGAGGAATCCATCGAGAGTATCAACGGCATGGCCGCCGAGATCGACCGGGGCCGCAGGATGATGAAGGACGCCAAAGACAAGCTTATCAAGGCAAACCTGCGCCTGGTTGTCTCGATCGCCAAAAAATACACCAACAGGGGGCTTCATTTCTTCGACCTGGTCCAGGAGGGGAATATCGGCCTTATCAAGGCGGTGGAAAAATTCGAGTACCAGAAGGGCTTTAAATTTTCCACTTACGCTACCTGGTGGATACGCCAGGCGATTACCCGGTCCATTTCCGATCAGGCGCGGACCATCCGGGTGCCGGTACACATGATCGAGCAAATCAACAAGGTGTCCAGGGAATCCCGCCAGCTTATGCAGGTTTTGGGCAGGGAGCCTTCGGACGAGGAAATCGCCGAACGCCTGGGCTGGACCGCCCTTCGGGTAAAGGCTGTAAAGAACGTGGCCAGGGAGCCTATCAGTCTTGAAACCCCTATAGGGGAGGAAGAAGATTCCCTTCTGGGGGACTTTATCGAAGACAAGGATGTGGAAAACCCCGCGAACCAGACCGCATTTACCATGCTCCAGGAACAGCTTTCAGGCGTCCTGTCCACCCTGCCCAAACGGGAGCAGGATGTACTCAAGATGCGTTTCGGCCTGGAAGGGGGCTATTCCCTTACCCTGGAAGAGGTCGGGCTCTGTTTCAATGTCACCCGCGAGCGGATACGGCAGATCGAGGCTAAGGCGCTGCGCCGGCTGCGCCATCCAAGGCGGAGCCTTAAACTCAAGGATTTTCTTGACCATTAACAGGCTGATTGGACTAAACGTACCGGTACGGGCAATCGGAACCCCGGCGGTTTGTCGCTATACTTTCCTTGCAAAATTTAATATAATTAGGACGGACAGAAGGGGAACATTATGGTTATGGAAGAAGTTTTTACAAAATTGCGGAGCCTCCAGGATATCCTTTCCCAAAAGATCGTTTTAGAACAGGATATTCAGGAGATCCCCAAAATACTCACCACCCAGGAAGAGCTGCTCGCCAGGCTCAAGAAAACATTTATCGAAAAAGATCTGGAATGCGACAAGACCAAGGCTTCGGCGGCGGAATTCCGCGAGCTTCTCGCGGCCGCGGAAAAAACCCGCGAGGGCGCTGAAAAAAATATGGATTCCGTCACCACCCAGCGGGAATACGAAGCCCTGGACAAGGAGATCCGGGACGCCGCGGAAAAGGAAGCCCAGTACCGGAAGGACCTTCAGCGGGAAGAGCGGCTTTTGGCGGACCTTGCCGAACAGATGGAACAGAGCAAGGGCCTTATCGACCAGCAGGAAAAGGACCTCGAAGAGCGGCGGGTAGGCGTAGAAGTTGAAACCGCGGAAAAGTCAAAGCGGGCGTCGGAGCTGGAGGCGGAGGAGCAGGATCTCAGGAAAGACATTGACCCGGAAATTTTCTTCAAATTTGAGAGGATAATCCGCAACAAGATGGGCAGGGGCATTGTCGCGATAAAGGGCGGCGTTTGTACCGGCTGCCACATGATCCTCCCCGCGCAATTCGCCAACGAGGTCCGTTTGGGGGAAGAAATCGTCTTCTGCCCCTACTGTTCCCGGATACTTTTCTACGAAGAGTCCGAAGAAGGCGAGGAGGACTACTTTAACGTCGAAGATTCGGGCAGCCTTTCCGATTTGGACGACATGGAAGAAGAAGATTTTGACGACGAAGACGAGGAAGAAGAAAAAATAAACATTGATTATGAAGAGTAACGATGGGCCGGGCCGCCGCCCGGAATCCCTGCCGCTACGGCGGGGATTCCGGGAGGAAAGTCCGGGCTCCGCAGGGCATGATGCCGGGTAACGCCCGGGAGGGGGGCGCCCAAGCGCCCTTCGACAGACAGCGCAGCAGAAAATATACCACCCGGCCCTGCCGGGAAAGGGTGAAAAGGCGGGGTAAGAGCCCACCGCGGCGGCGGCAACGCCGCCGGCTCCGGAATTTTGCCGCAGGGCGGAACTTCCGGAGCCGGTTTTTTCCGGCAGCGGGAAAAACCGGCCTGCAAGCCTCATCAGGAGCAAAGCCAAGCAGTAACAGGGCGGCCCGCCTTATATGTTACGGGTAGGCTGCTCGGGTAAACCCCGGGACGCCGTCCGCAAGGCCGGCGCGAGACAGATGGCGGCCAGGCAGCGGCCCGAAACCGCCGCCGGCACAGAACCCGGCTTACGGCCCATCGTTTTTTTAAGCTTCAGGGCTCTGTTCCCGGGCGTTTATCCTGCGCCGCCGGTTTCGCCTATAGACTTTTTGCCGAAAAATAAGTATATAATTTATGGGGATTATCTTGTTTGAAACGCATGTAAAGTCGGAATATAGTATATCGATTCACCGGAAAAGGACCTTTTTTCTTACTACCGGGCTGGTTCTTATCCTGCTGGCGGTCGGAGCGGTATCGGTATTTTTTGTCGGCATTAGAAAACAGATTAGCAGCGAACGGGAAGAATTATTGAGGCTTTGGGAGGAAGGTTCCTACGAGACAGCGTATACCGTAAGCAGGGAAAAACTAATCGCCAAACCCATGGATTTTTTCCTTCTGACCATGTACGGTTTTTCCTCCTACCAGCTCGCGGTAGCCCAAATCAACGATTATGACACCAGGTCCTACATTGACGAATGTATCTGGTCCCTCAGAAAAGCGCTGCTGTGCAAGGAAGGGCCGGGGGATCTGCGTATTTCCTATGTTTTGGGGAAAGCCTACTACGCCAAGGGGCCGGGATACGAGGACTTGGCGGTTAAATTTATGGAAACTGCCAGAGACGGGAATTACGAAGCCCGGGATCTGCCCGAGTATTTGGGGCTTGCCTACGCCGCCGTACACGATTACAGAGCGAGCGTGGCCGCTTTTTCCCTGGCTTTGAACGACAACAATTCGGACCTGCTTTTGCTTTCGATTGCCCGTTCCTATATTGCCCTGGAAGAAACGGAAACCGCCGTTGCCTACCTTATGCGCTGCGTGGAAAATTCACGGGATTCCGACACCGTTATAACCGCGCGGCTCCTTTTAGGGGAGATACTCGCAAAGTCCGGCGATATTTCCGGCGCGGAAACTCAGTACCTCGCAATACTCGAGGGGAACGGGGAGAATGCCGAAGCGCATTTCCAATTGGGAGAACTTTACGACGCGGCCGGGGACAGGACCAGGGCGCGGGCGGAATGGAGGCGGGCAATACGGATAAATCCCGCCCACCGTTCGGCGAGAACGCGGTTAAATATGTAAAACGCAGCGCGGTCGGCGGCGGCAATGCGGGCGATCAGGGGCTGAATTGAGATTGGCATGAAGATCACAGTATCCGGGAGGAAGCTTAATGTTAGGGATGAAAACTTCAGATATCGGTATTGATTTGGGTACTTGCAATACCCTTATTTATATACGCGGAAAAGGAATCGTGATAAACGAACCTTCTGTTGTGGCGGTAGAGCGCGGGACCAAGAAGGTAATGGCGGTCGGCGTAGACGCGAAACGCATGCTTTGGAAAACCCCGGGAAATATCATCGCGATACGGCCCATGAGGGACGGGGTTATCGCGGACCTTGAATCCACAGAAAAGATGATCCGTTATTTTATCTCCAAAGTGCTTCCCCGTTACCGGTTTATCAAGCCGCGCATGGTTATCGGGATCCCTTCCTGCATTACCGAAGTGGAACGCCGGGCTGTGGAAGAAAGCGCCTACAAGGCCGGCGCCCGGGAAGTAATGGTTATCGAGGAGAGCCTTGCCGCGGCCATCGGGGCGGACATCCCTATTTTTGAACCTGCGGGGCACATGATCTGCGATATAGGCGGCGGCACCACGGAAATTTCAGTTATCTCCCTGGGGGGCATGGTAGTCACCAACGCCATCAGGCTCGGGGGGGATGAATTCGACGAGGCGATCATCAAACATGTGCGCAGTGTCCACAATCTAATCATCGGCGAACAGACCGCTGAACGGCTCAAGATCGAAATAGGCAACGCCTCTCCGGATAAAACCATCGAAAAGGTGGAAATAAAAGGGACCGACGCCATTACCGGGCTTCCCCGCAGGCTGGAAATCGATTCTGTGGAAGTAAGGGAAGCCCTGAAGGACCCCATCACCCAGATCATCGACGAAATAAAAACCACCCTCGGACAGACCCCGCCGGAGCTTGCCGCGGATATTGTGGAACGGGGCATTGTGATGACCGGCGGAGGGTCCCTGCTCAAGGGCCTTCCCAAGCTCATTTCAAAAGAAACCGGCGTGCCTGTTATCCTTGCGGAAAAGCCGCTTGACTGCGTCGCCCTGGGCGCGGGAAAGTACTTTGAAAACGCCAAAGGTTTTGACAATGCCCGCAGCATTTATGACAACCTGAACGGTTAATCTCTATGAAGCTCGGGGGGCAGCGGAAAAAGAGACGGCGGTTCAACGTAGATATTTATGTGTTCGCCGTCCTTTCCCTTTTTTCATTTGCCCTGCTCTTTTTTTCCACGCTGAGCTTTGTGGTAAATTTTAAAAATATGGGGCTGTCTATATTTTCCGGGATTCGCGGGGGAATCTACGGCGTTTCCTCGCGGGCCGCGCAGACGGTTAATTCCATACAGGAGCTTGCGGCGCTGCAGAAAGCGTATGCGGAACTTACCGAGCGGGTAACGCGCTATGAGCAGCTTGAACGGAGCGCTGCGGAAATACGCCAGGAAAACTACCGCCTGCGGGAACAGCTCGGTTTTTCGCAGCAGATACGTTACCGCCATTACCCCGCGGAAATAATCGGCCGCGATCCGGACAATCTTTTTTCGGCTTTTGTGATCAACAAAGGCAGGCGCGACGGGGTTGCCTACAATATGGCGGTTATTACATTCCAGGACGGCATTCAGGCGCTCGCGGGAAAGGTGATTCAGGCGGGCCAGTTTGAAAGCTTGGTGATGCCCGTATACGACGCGAGTTCTTTTGTCCCGGCCCGTTTTGCGTCTTCGCGTTACGAGGGCCTTGTGGAGGGCCAGGGCAGAGGCGAGTACCCCCTGCTCATGCGGCTTATCAGCAAACGCGCCCGGGACGAAGTCCATTTTGGAGATATGGTAATTACAAGCGGCATAGGGGGGGGCTATGGCGCGGTATACCCTGCGGGAATCAATATCGGCAGGGTAAGCAGGATCTTCTACAAAGAAGACGAAACTTCCATGGAAGTGGAACTGGAAACCGTGCTTGATTTTTCCCGGCTGGAATATGTATTCGTGATTGACGCGGCATTGCCGG
The DNA here is from genome assembly GCA_031267955.1 of Spirochaetaceae bacterium. Classification (GTDB taxonomy): domain Bacteria; phylum Spirochaetota; class Spirochaetia; order Treponematales; family Breznakiellaceae; genus JAIRRR01. Next base: position 23,350 of record JAIRYB010000133.1, read on the forward strand.
ATCCGGGGCTGTACGAAGCCGCGGATACTTTCGGCGATACGGAGGGGGAGGGGGCCGGAAATGACTAAGAATATAATCTGGACAACCGTCTTTTCCATTATTGCCGGAATCCTGCAGTCAACGCTGCTGTCCCATCTTGCCGTCAATCACGCGGTGCCTGACTTTGCCCTGGGGATACTGGTTTTTACCGCTTACCAGAACGGCGCCATGACAGGGCAGCTTTCGGGCTTTTGCTCCGGCATCCTGCTTGATTTTCTTTCAGCCGCCCCGCTCGGCCTTAACGCCTTTGTACGCACCCTGGTCGGGGCATTTGCCGGGCGCATGAACGGCACTTTTTTTCTGGACAGTTTTTTCCTTCCCATGGCCCTCTGCGCCGGGGCGACGGCAATCAAGGCGGCTCTGTATTTTGTCTTGCATATACTCTTTTCAGGCGCGATCCCTTTCTACGCGCTGTCTGAAAGCACCCTGTGGATTGAATTGGCGATCAATACCGTCACCGCGCCCCTTTTGTTCGGTTTTTTAAAACTTTTCAATACCCTCCTTATCGGAAAGAGAGAAAGCTAAATGTCGTCATTCCTGCCGGGGCCCGATCCCCTTGATGAAGAAAAACCCCAGTTGCGGATGCGGGTACTCCAGGTTATTTTTATCCTGATCTTCGCGCTGTACGGCCTCCGGCTGTTCGCGATGCAGATACTGAACGGCGAAATATACGTTAGCCGCGCCCAGAATATCGCCCGCCAGACCACCATAATAAACGCCCAGCGGGGCGAAATTTACGACCGGAATTTCGACCAGCCCCTGGTACTTAATACTGATTCTTTTGCCGTAAATATTACCCCGGCGGAAGTACCCAACGACAGAATGTCCGAGGTGATCGGCCGCACGGCAAGAATCCTCGGAATAGACCGGGAGCAGATCGACAGGAGAATTCCCGCGCAGTATTACTACCTTTACCAGCCGGTCGAAATCGCCGTCAATGTCCCTTTTAGCACTATTGCCACTATCGCGGAAAACGCGGACGCCCTTCCGGGGGTTTCCTGGCAGTCCAAGCCCATCAGAAACTACGCCGGCCTGGAGAGCCTTTCCCATATCATCGGCTATGTGGGGAACATTACCCGGGACGAGCTTACCATGCTCTACAACCAGGGTTACCAGCAGGGGGATATAATCGGCAAGGCGGGAATAGAACGGCAGTACGACGAAGCCCTGCGCGGGAAAAAAGGGCGGGAAACCCGGACGGTCGATGTCCGGGGCAGGCGTATCGCCCGTGATACAAACTACATACGGGAATCCCCGCAGATGGGGAAAAACCTGGTACTCACCATAGACCGTTCCGTGCAGACCCTCGCGGAAAGAGCCCTGGGAAGGCGCATGGGGGCGGTTGTAGTTATGAGGCCGTCTACCGGCGAGATACTCGCCATGGTGTCCTACCCCTGGTACAACCCGAATATATTCAGCCGTACCGATTTCGACGCCGATTACCAGTCCCTGATAAACGATCCGAACAAGCCGCTCTTAAACAGGGCCATACAGTCAAGCTATCCGCCGGCGTCCACCTTCAAAATTGTCATGACAACCGGAATCCTCGCGGAAAACGTATTCTCCCCGGAACAAACTATCGACTGCCTGGGGGAGCTTTCTTACGGCGACCGGCTCTGGCGCTGCCATATCCGCAGGCCGGGCCACGGCCGGCTTAACCTGCAGCGGGCTATGGCCCAGTCCTGCGATATTTATTACTGGGTCGTGGGCCGGGATTACCTTGGCGTGGAGCGCATTGTAAGCTACGCCCGGAAATACGGGTACGGGGAATTGACCGGCATTGATCTCCCCGGCGAAATTGCCGGTTTTGTACCGACCCCCCAGTGGAAGGACAGGCGTTTCCACGAACGGTGGCTTGGCGGCGATACGATGAATATGTCCATCGGCCAGGGCTATACCCTGGTTACCCCCATACAAATGGCCAATATGGCGGCCCTGGTGGCAAACGACGGCATCATCTACAAGCCCCATTTCCTCAGGGAAGTGCGGGACCCCCTGACCGGCGCGGTAGAGCAGAATGTCCTGCCCGAAATTCTGCACGAAAGCGACATAGACAAAGAAGTGCTCGCCAGGGTACGCCGGGATATGCGCTCCGTTATCAGCGAGGGGACCGCCCGGTTCCCCCTGAATATTCAGTCCGTGGAGATAGCGGGAAAAACCGGGACCGGGGAAGTCGGCCTGCAGAACAGGTGGCATTCCTGGTTTACGGCTTTCGCGCCTTACCGGACCGATAATCCGGAAGAACGCGTGGTGGTTTCCATTATTGTTGAAGCGGTAAATGACTGGGAGTGGTGGGCCCCTTACGCTTCGGCCATCATATTCCAGGGAATATTCGCCGGGCAGAGCTACGAAGAAGCGGTCCGCGCCCTTAATCTCCAATACATCATGCCGATTCAGGGGCGGCGGGAATAATGAAGCTGCAAAATATCCTGGGAATAGATTATTTACTGCTCCTCTCGGCCATTGCGCTTTCTGTTTTTGGAATCCTCTTTATCTATTCTTCGGGTATTAACGCTTCCGGCGTCCAGGTGTCGAATGAATACGTAAGGCAGATAATCTTCGCCTCTTTCGGATTGGTCCTGGCACTGGCACTGGCCATGATCAATTACCGGCGTTTATATGAAATATCGGTATACCTTTACCTGGGTACCCTTGCGCTTCTTGTCTATACATGCCTGTTCGGCCGCATGGTGTCAGGCGCCCGCGCGTGGATCGGCGTAGGCTCTTTCGGCATCCAGCCTTCGGAATTCGCTAAAATAACAACCATCATCCTTCTTGCCCGGTATCTGGATTCCTCCAAACGGAACCCCCAGTCTTTCCTGCGCTTCGCCATTTCCTGCGTTATCGTATTTGTCCCGATGTGCCTGATTCTGCTGCAGCCGGACTTTGGAACATCCCTTGTTTTTATTCCCATTCTGCTTGTAACAACCTTTATCGCGGGCGTTTCCATAAAATACGTACTGTTCTTCGGCGCCTGTATCGCGCTTACGGGGTTTCTCATGGGCCTGCCCCTCTGGCAGACCTATATTATGCGGAACGCATCTTCTTCCCTGTCCATACTCACGAACTTCCGCTTTGTGTCGGCAACAATCCTCTCGCTGCTTATAGTGCTTTTTATCGCGCTTTTCGGGTTTCTGCGCTACAAGAAACGGTATTTTTACTGGATAGTCTATACAACGGCGATAGTAATACTGTCGCTGGGCCTGTCATTCCTGTCCCACAGGGTGCTTATGGATTATCAAATTATGCGGCTTATTGTATTTCTTGATCCCAATGTAGATCCCCAGGGTTCGGGCTGGAATATCATCCAGTCCATTACCGCCATAGGGTCAGGCGGCCTTTTGGGAAAGGGCTATCTCCGGGGGACGCAGAGCCACTACCGTTTCCTGCCCCAGCAGAGTACCGATTTTATCTTCTCGATATACACGGAAGAATGGGGCTACGCGGGAGGCATTCTGGCTTTCGCCCTTTTCCTTTTGGTATGCCTCCGCTTAATCAGGATCGCAAAAACCACAACCGATACATTCGGGTCCCTTATCGCGGCCGGCCTTTCTTCGGTTTATATTTTTCATTTTCTTATCAATGTGGGAATGACCATGGGGATTATGCCCATTACCGGAATACCGCTGCTGTTCATGTCCTACGGGGGCTCCGCCATGATTACCGCCATGTGGGGCATCGGGCTTGCCCTTAGTATCTATATCAGAAGGTACCAGCACTAATTTATGGGTATTCGTTTTGTTGATCCGCTGAAGGACCTTGGGGGCCTGCTTTCCACTGTGGAAAAACCCGCGCGCTATACAGGCGGCGAATACGGAAGGCTTGCCGGTATTCCCCCCGGCGCGGCGGAAGGGACCGTCCTTTACATGGCGGCCGCCTTTCCGGATCTTTACGAAATCGGCATGTCAAACCAGGCCGCGCGCATCCTCTACAACCGCCTGAACCGTATTCCCGGCATAGTCTGCGACAGGGCCTTTGCCCCGGCGCCTGACTTTGAAAAGCTCCTCCGCGAACAGGATCTGCCGCTTTACGGACTCGATACCGGAATCAGCCTTAAAGACCTTGACCTGCTCTGTTTTACCCTGAGTTACGAGCTGGGAATTTCGGGCGTCTTTTCCATGCTCGCTGCCGCTTCCATACCCCTGCGCGCCGCCGAAAGGGGCGAATCCGACCCCCTGGTGATCATGGGCGGGCCCTGCGTTTCCAATCCCCGACCATACGGGCGTTTTATCGACGCGTTCTGGATCGGCGAGGCGGAAGGCGGTTTTTTCGAGCTTGCCGGAAAAATGGCGGAATTAAAAAAAGCGGGGCAGGGGAGGGCGGCCCTTTTTTCCCTGCTGCGCGATCACCCTTCCGTGTGGATGGCCGGCAAGGAAAGAGCCCTGCGCGCTGTTGATACTGCCTTTGCCGAACGCGGGGCGGACCCTGCGGTTTTTCCGGTTCCCAGCATGAAGATCGTCCAGCACCATGGGGCGGTGGAAATTATGCGCGGCTGCCCCTCGGGCTGCCGTTTCTGCCATGCCGGGATCTGGTACCGGCCCATGCGGCAGAAGGACGCCGCCGTTGTAGCCGGGGAGGCCCGCGCTTTTATCGAAGAAGGCGGCTACCGGGAGATCAGCCTTTCCTCCCTTTCCACAGGGGACTACCGCCATATTGGCGGCCTTTTGGAAACGCTTACCCGGGAATTTTCCCCAAGGCATATTTCTTTCCAGCTCCCTTCCCTGAAAGTGTCTACATTTTCCCTGCCCGTTCTGGAAAAAGTGTCCCGGGTCCGCAAGAGCGGCCTTACCTTCGCGGTCGAGACGGCAAACGAGCTGTGGCAGCTTGCGGTCAACAAATGCGTTCCCCGGGATTCTGTTGTTTCAATAATAAACGAAGCCCGGAAAAACGGCTGGCGGGGGGCGAAATTCTACTTTATGATCGGCCTTCCGCCCCGGGAAACAGCGTCCGGGCCTTTGCGGGAAGAAGATGAAATCGTAGACTTTATCGCGGATGTGGGCCGCAGAACCCGCACGCATTTTAACATAAACGTCGGCCCCTTTGTCCCCAAGCCGCATACGCCTTACCAGTTCTGCGCCCAGATTGACGAGGAAGAAGCGAAAAACAAACTTGGCTATATACGAGCCAAACTTAAGCCCCTGGGGCACAAGGTAAGCACGTCAAACCCGTTTACCGCCATGATCGAGGGCGTTTTGTGCCGGGGCGACGAAAGGGCGGGGGCCCTTGCCGAGGAGGCATTCCTCCGGGGCTGCCGGCTTGACGCCTGGGATGAATTTTTCAAAGAGGATATATGGCGCGAAATTTTTTCCCGGCATAGGGCGCTTGTAAGCGAAATACTTTCCGGCGGGAAAAATGCCGGGGAAGAACAGGGACCGGCCCCGCCCTGGGGCTGCGTTGATTCAGGCGTTTTGCCCGGATACCTGCGCCGGGAATACGAAAATTCCCTGGGTTCCCGGCCGACGGAACCCTGCGCCGGAAAATGCGCGCACCCCTGCGGCATCTGTCCCGGCCGGGGCCGTATCGCGGAGAACGCCGGTTCCGGCGAAAACATTCCCGGCCCGCCGCGCGCCGGAAAAACGGAAACAGAGATGCCGCAGGAGAACGGTATTCCGGCCCCTCCGGGCAAAAGTCCCGGATACCGGGCCGGCGGGCAGGCGGAGAATTCCCCCGGCATGGAAACCAGCCGTATGATCTTTTCTTTTACCAAAGAGGGGAGCGCGGTCTGGCTTTCCCACCTTTCGATAATAGAAGTCTTTTCCATGACGATGTGCCGCGCCGGTATCCCCATGCTTTTTACCCAGGGCTTTAACCCCCTGGCAAAAATTGATTTCGCGTCCCCGCTTTCCATCGGGATCGCGGCGGAAGGGGAAATCGCCACAGCGGACCTTGAACTCCGCATCGACGCCGAAGAATTTATCCGCCGCGTCAACCGGAGGCTGCCTTCGGGAATATCGGTGGCCCGCGCCATGAATGTAAGCATAGCGTTCGGGACGAAAAAATATTCCGCCGCGTCGCTGCTCTGGGGGTATGAATACCGCCCGGGCAGAGGCGGCAGCGGTACGGACAGGGTTGAGGCCGCCCGGGAAAACGAGTACCGGCAGGAGCGGATGGACGCGGGGGAATCGCTTTCGGATTTATGCCGCAGGACCGTCCTCGCGAAACGCCCGGGCACGGCCGGTACAGCCGCCCGGACTGAAGGATTGTCCTATTTCGATGTCTACCGGGAGATCTACGGAGAGGCCCGGTAAAAGCGGCAATTATTCCAGGGCTAAAATTCTCTGGTGCTCGCTTTTCATGCTGGTTATGGTGATTACCACCGTGGGGGCGGCCATAGGTATCACTGTGGTGGCGATAAAAAGCACGATGCGGCGCTCGCCGTTATCCCAGAAAATCATCTCGTTAAAAACCGGCGGCGCCTTTACGCCCTCGCCGTAAAGGCCTGAAAAAAGCTCTTTCGAGCTGTTATAAAAATTCCGGCAAAAATCCGGCGAATCCGTGGTGACGGTTACCGCGAGTTTGTACAGCCCGTAAACCGGATGGACAAAGTACCTGCCGGAAGCGTTTACCGCCGTATTGTATTCCGGCAAAGAACCGCTGTAATATTCGGCCCAGCAATAATCGCTGGTTCTCGCAAGGTGCGGCTTCCTGAGGAGCAGTTCGGCTACGGAAATTCCGATTTCATCGTATATGTAAACGATATCGGCGAAATTCTGGGCGGAGACGGCCCGGGACACCAGAAAAACAAAGGCCGATACCATGGCTCCGCGTTTCATGCCGGTTTTTCGGCCCCCGTATTGAAGTAGACAGAATACGCATTATGCACAGTTGGCTATATCCCCCTTTTTTAAGCGTAAATAGAAAAGGACATGGGGGGACGTGCAAAACTGGTGGACCACTTGTCCATTATGCACAGTTAAATGTACCCCCCTCCCTAAACCGCGAACGGAAAGGGACAGGGGAAAATGAACAAAACTGGTGGACCACTTGCGCATTATGCACAGTTAAATGTACCCCCCTCCCTTTTTATATCGGCTAAACAGGCCGCGAACTTTACCCGCGCCGTTGGCGCGGCCCCGGCCTGTTAGCCACAGACCAAGCAAGGAGCCAGAACAATGACCATTTTTAACGCGATAGCCGAAAGGCAAAGAATTTACAAGGACGCTATTGAAAACACGAAATCACTTGAACCTAAACCGCGTACCATGCAAAAA
>JAIRYB010000152.1 GCA_031267955.1 Spirochaetaceae bacterium
GCCATTCTTGAAAGCGCCGACCGGCTGCTCCTGGACCAGGCCGCGGCCCTGAAAAACTCCGCCGGGGAGAGCGGGCGGCGCGCCGAAAAGCTCAAGGCGTCATTGGCCATTGACGAAGAAAAAGCGGGGATAGGCAAAATGGAACGCCAGATTGCCGATCACCGCCGCCGCATCGCGGAAAATGAAAAAGACATACAGGAACTTGGCAGCCGGATCGAAGAGGCGAAAAAGCGGATAGAAGGGCTGTCAAGGGTCTGACCGCGGGGGCGGTTCTCCACGGTCCGGTCTCCGGCGTATGCCTGCCCGCGGGCGGGGAGGGCCGGATTGTTTCCCCTTTATACTTTGCGCCTTTGCGAATCAGCATAATTAAAAACTACGCTTTTGTATGATTGTTATTAAAAGCTACATCTATGTACCCACGTGATAAATACGAGCCCGGCCGAGGGGAAGCCGGCGGCTGTTTTGCGTTCTTTTAGCGGCGGAAAATGGCGTTTTTCCTGTGTTTTCGGCAGATAACCCCGCATACCTCCGATCCTGGCATGGATATTGCTTGCTTATAACAATAGTATTTTGTAATTATTCGGACGGGGCGCGCGTTACGGGGGGGTAGCGTAAGACTTGCTCCGGGCTGTAGGCCCTCCGCAAGTCTTTTAGGAGTTTTGCCAAAGGCAAAACCCCATAAGACGGCGGGGCAAGGCTGGAGCGCAGGGGGGCCGGAAAGCGGCCTCCTGCCGCAGGCGGGTTATCCGCGGCCGCCTTCCGGTAACAGGCCCCCCTCCCGGATGGTTACGATTTTACACTTTACGGAGGATATTATGGGTTGTTGCAAGGACGGGTGCCGCGGCGGGGTTGATTTTGTGGAGACTCCGGTGGAGGAGCTTTACGGGTCCAATTCGTTTTCCAATGCGGTCATGCGCGAAAGGCTGCCGAAGAACATCTACAAAGAGATTGTGGCGGTACAAAACGGCGAAAAGGAACTGACGCTGGAAGCGGCGGAGGTGGTCGCCGTGGCTATGCGGGACTGGGCGATTGAAAAGGGGGCGAGCCACTATACCCACTGGTTCCACCCGCTTACGGGGCTTACCGCGGAAAAGCACGACGCCTTTATCTCCCCGGTGGGGGACGGCAAGGTGCTTATGGAATTTTCGGGCAAGGAGCTTATCAAGGGCGAGCCTGACGCGTCGTCTTTCCCCTCGGGCGGCCTGCGGGCTACTTTCGAGGCGCGGGGTTATACTGCCTGGGACGTGACGAGCCCCGCCTTCCTTAAGCAGGACAAGACCGGCACAACGCTCTGCATCCCTACGGCTTTTATCAGCTACTACGGCCACGCGCTGGACAAGAAGGTGCCGCTGCTTAAATCTATTGACGCCCTCTCCAAGCAGGCTGTCCGGGTGCTCAGGGCCCTGGGGAACGAGACCAGCAAACGGGTAGTCACCACGGTCGGCCCGGAGCAGGAGTACTTCCTGGTGAACAGGGCTTTCTACGAGCAGCGCCCGGATCTTATCCTTACCGGCCGTACTGTGTTCGGCGCGCTTCCGGCAAAGGGCCAGGAGATGGAGGATCATTACTTCGGCGCGATCAAGGAAAAAGTTGCCGATTTTATGAGGGAGCTTAACTACGAACTGTGGAAGGTGGGGATTCCGGCCAAGACCCAGCACAACGAGGTCGCGCCCAACCAGTTTGAAATCGCGCCGATTTTCGCCAACAGTTCCGCCGCGGTGGACGCCAACCAGCTTGTCATGGAAGCCCTGCACACAGTGGCGCGCCGCCACGGCATGGAGGCCCTTCTGCACGAAAAGCCCTTTGCCGGGGTCAACGGCAGCGGCAAGCACAACAACTGGTCCATGGCTACCGACGACGGGATCAACCTCTTTGACCCCGGCGAAAACCCGGAATCAAACGCGCGTTTCCTGCTTTTCGCCACCGCGGTTGTCGAGGCGGTTGACCGTTACGCCCTGCTGCTCAGGGCCTCGACCGCCACAAGCGCCAACGAATTCCGCCTGGGCGCGAACGAAGCCCCCCCGGCCATTATTTCCGTGTTTTTCGGCGGCCCGCTTACCGAGATCTTCGACAATATCGCCGAAGGCAAGGCAAGGGGAAAGACCGAATCCGGCGCGCAGATCAAGATCGGCGTGACCAGCCTTCCGGCGCTTCCAAAGGACGTGTCCGACAGGAACCGTACCAGCCCCTTTGCCTTTACCGGGAACAAATTCGAGTTCCGCATGGTCGGATCTTCCCAGTCCATAGCCTCGCCGAACACCTTCCTCAACATAGCGGTGGCCCAGGTGCTTTCGGAATACGCGGACAAACTTGAAAAAGCGTCCGGCATACAGGAGGCCATTGAAAGCATCATCAAGGAGTCCTATTCCAAGCACCGGAAAGTGGTGTTTAACGGGAACAACTATGCCGGCGAATGGGTCAGGGAAGCCGAGCGCCGGGGCCTTCCCAATGTAAAAAGCGCGCCCGACGCACTGGCGGTGCTGATCCGCAGCGAAACCGTCTCGCTTTTCGAGGCCCACAAGGTTCTCTCGAAGGAAGAGCTGGAAAGCCGCTACCATATTTACCTGGAAAAATACTCCAAACAGATCAATATCGAGGCGGGCGTTACCATAGACCTGGCCCGCCGTTATATCTTCCCGGCCGCGACTTCCTACGCGGGTTCGCTGGCAAGCGACGCTTCCGCCCTGGCGTCGATTGGCGCCAACAACGCCGCCCAGGCAAAGCGGGCCAAACGTATTGCCGACCTTTCCGCGGAGCTTTACGACGAGACCGCGAAACTGGAGACAACGCTTGCCGAGGCCCAGGGTATCGAGGACCCCTTTGCCCAGGCCAAGGCCTATAACGAGAAGGTAAAACCGGCTATGGACGCGGTGCGCGTAAGGGCGGACGCCCTGGAAAAACTGGTCGCCAAAAAAGCCTGGCCCTTCCCCGGCTACGAGGAGCTGCTCTTTAAGCTGTAGGGCGCATCCGGCGCCTGCGCGGCAGGCGCCGGACCGGGCTTTGCGGGGCTCCGCGTGCCCGCACGCTCCGGCCTCCTCGGACCGCTGGTCCTGCGGTGGCGCGCTCCGCGCCCCCTTCAATCCCTTGCGCTGCTGAAAATCCGCTTCCATGCGGATTTTCAGCTTTGAGTTTTTGCGTGGCAAAAACTCATGGATCTATTACAGCCGGC
>JAIRYB010000220.1 GCA_031267955.1 Spirochaetaceae bacterium
TTACGTTTCCTTTCGCTGTGAACGCCGTCCCGGAGGAGGAGGTAGCTTAAAATAAGGTCCGTGGCCATTTCCACCAGGCGGCGGGAATGATAGGTGAGGAACTGATCGTGGCCTTTATAGGCCTTGATAAATTCCAGGGTTTCGTCAAAAAGCTTTCGGGCCGTGCGGATTTTGCCTAAAAATTCCGCCCCCTGGGCGTAATCGATCTTGTCGTATTCATCCATGATTCCCTGGGCGGCGCCGGAGCTTACCGGTCCTATAGCGGCCACGATCTGAAGCTGCGTGGTGCCCTCGTAAATGTTCGTAATCCGGGCGTCCCGGTAGTGGCGTTCGGCGTTGAATTCTTTCATATAGCCCGTGCCGCCGTGGATCTGGATGGCGTCGTAGGCTACCTTGTTGGCCATTTCGGTCGTATAGGCCTTTACTATGGGGGTAAAGAAACCGGCCAGCTTGGCATATTTCTTTTTTTCCTCAATGATTCCGCCCTTTTCCTCCGGGTGCTTATCGGAATATTCCTCAAGCCCTTCTTTAAGGTCCACAAACCGGGCGGTTTCGTACAGAAGGGTCCTTCCCGCTTCCACCGCTATCTTCATCTCGGTGAGCATTTCAAACACCGCCGGAAGGCACCGTATGGCGGCGCCGAACTGTACCCGCTTGGCGGCGTAAAGGTCGGCTTCACGGTAGGCGGCCTCGGCTATGCCCACGGCCTGGGCCGCGACTCCCAGCCGGGCGTTGTTCATAAGCCAGATGGTGTATTTGGTGAGCCCCCGCTGGCGTTCCCCGACGAGCTGGGCCGGGGCCTTGTTAAACTGAAGTTCGCAGGTGGGGGAGCCGTGGATACCCAGCTTGTGTTCCAGCCGGCGGATGATCATTTTGTCGTCCCGCTCGTAAAGGAAGAAAGAAAGCCCGCGCGCGCCCTTCCCCCGCTCTTCGCTGCGGGCAAGGACCAGGCCTATGGTCCCGCAGCCGTTGGTGATAAACCGCTTCACGCCGGACAGATACCACGTTCCCTCTTCCCCGGGAACCGCGGATTGAACCGCCTTGAGGTTCACCGCCTGGAGATCGCTCCCCGCGTCGGGTTCGGTAAGGATCATGGAAGATCCCCATTCGCCGGAACAGAGCCGGGGCAGATACGCGCATTTCTGCTCTTCGGAGCCGAATTTGGCAAGGGTTTCGGCTATATCCTGCTGGAGCCCGAAATTGAGGAAGGAAGCGTCCGCCCTGGCGGTGATTTCCGCGGCGATGGAAAGTATGGTGGTGGGCATATTGATCCCCCCGTACTGCCGGGGCACGCAGAAGCCCATAAGATCCGCCTGGGCGAACATATCCAGGGCTTTTTGGGTTGCCGGGTTCAGTTTTACCTGGTTGTTTGCCAGGACCGGCCCCTCCTCATCCACAGCCGGCGCCGCGGGAGCTATATATTCGGCGCAGATTTGGCCGACTATTTCCAGAACTTTACGGTACGAATCCCTGGCGTCTTTTTCGTCTTGGGGCGCGTAGGGAAAAACATCCGCCTGGGCAAAATCCTCTTCTTTAAGCCGGATGATCCGGTCCAGATCCAAATACTCCAGGTGAAACAGAATATCATCGTTATCATTCAAAAAATTTTCCATAATTATTTCCTTATGCCCTGGCTTTATACGCTTTGATCATCCGGGGAATCACCTCGGAAAGGTCCCCGACAACGCCGTACTGGGCGATGCTGAAAATGGGCGCTTCGGGATCGGTGTTAATGGCGATGATCCGGGCCGAACCGTCCATGCCCGCCCTGTGCTGTATGGCGCCGGAGATGCCGCAGGCGATATAGAGTTTCGGCCTGACCGTAGTACCGGTCTGCCCCACCTGATGTTCCTTGCCGATGAGTCCCGCGTCCACTGCGGCCCGGGACGCCCCGACCTCGCCCCCTATGGTTTCCGCTAGTTCCCGGACAAGAGCGAAATTTTCCGCGCTGCCAACCCCCATGCCGCCCGAGACGATGATATTCGCCCCCTTGAGATTGACGGTTTTTTCTTCCAGGACGCGGTCTATGATCTCCGTGGGAAAGTCATCGCTGTCCAGGGGAGAGGGGATCCTGACAATCTCCGCTTTTCGGGAACTGTCGACTTTATTCATACGCATAACCCCTTCCCGGACCGTGGCCATCTGGGGCTTCTTTTCGGGGCACACAATGGTGGCGATGATATTGCCCCCAAAAGCCGGCCGGATCTGGTAGAGGATGTTCTTGTATTCCGTCTCTTTTTGTATGTGGCCGCCGATTTTAAGGTCCGTACAATCCGCCGTAAGACCCACCTTTAAGCGGGAGGCCACCCGGGGGGCCAGATCCCGTCCGCCGGTAGTAGCGCCGTATAACACGATCTGGGGCTTATAGGCGGTGATGGTTTGGATCATCAGCTTACTGTAAGGGATAGGGGTATAGTGCCGGAGCCTGGGGTCTTCCAAAAGATAGACCGTATCCGCCCCAAGGCCTGCCAGGCGGGGGACCGCTCCGGCGGCCGTTTCCCCAAAAAGGGCGGCGCTGACCCTCACCCCCAGCGTGTCCGCCAGCTCCCGGGCCTTGCTGACCAGTTCCAGGCTGACTTCCGCCAGTTTTCCGGCGTCCTGCTGAATATATACCATAACGCTGTTTTCGTTGCTCATGTTTTGCTCCTTGGCCCCTTATCCCAGGGTATGATCGGCGATCAGTTCGTGGACAAGTTCCGTAATACCCGGCTCCCCGGGATCGACGTACTTGATCTCTCCGGCGGTAAGAACCACCGAAGTGATAGTCTTAACCTTGGTGGGAGATCCGGACAGCCCGCACTGAACCGGGTCGGCTTTAATGGCGGGAATGTCCCAGAGGGCCATAGCCGTTCCGGTATCAACAATCCCCGCAGGCGCCTGGGGACTCGCGTTCTTATACGTCATCAGTTTTTTCGCGGAGGCCGGACGGGGCGCTTCCCCCTCGCCGGTAAAGGTTGCCAAAACCGGCAGTTTCGCCTTGACCCGTTCCCAGCCCCCCTCAATGGAACGCCGGGCGATAATCTCCCCCGCAGAACTGTCCACCGTTTCGATCCGGGACACGCAGGTAATCTGGTTGCATCCCAGCTTTTCCGCGGTCTGGGGCCCCACCTGGGCGGTATCACCGTCAATGGCCTGCCGGCCTGAAAGTATAAGATCGTATTTCCCGGTTTTTTCAATAGCACATTTGAGAGCATAGGAAGTCGCCAGGGTATCCGCTCCGGCGAAGCCCCTGTCGCTCACCAGGGCGGTAAAATCCGCGCCCCGGTAAAGGCACTCCTTAAGCACCGCCTGGGCTGCCGGAGGACCCATAGTGATAACGTTCACCCGGGTTCCGGGGAACTTGTCTTTGAGCTGTAAAGCCCCTTCCAGGGCGTAAAGATCTTCGGGATTAAAAATCGCCGGCAGGGCGGCGCGGTTTACCGTCCCGTCCTCTTTCATGGCGTCGCCGGTTATATTCTGGGTATCCGGCACCTGTTTAACCAGGACTATCAAATTCAAACCCATCGATTTCTCCTAATGCCTCATAATAGGGAAAACACGGAGAAATTTCAAGGGTTTTCCCAGACATTTTTTCAATATTTGTCAAACAAAAGTATAGCGGGAAAGCTTGAGCCGGTTTCATGACAGATGAAAAAGTACGGTTGATATATAAAAAATCATTTTACCGGATTTTCACAAAACAATAATAGTATCGTAACAATTTCCCGCCACAGTGCAGTCAACTTTTTGATTAAGGAGAATTGGTATGTACAAATTGAGAAAGTCCGGTCTGGTTTTGAGCCTTGCCGCCCTGCTTTTCGCCTTTCCCGGCGGTCGTCTTGCCGCGGGCGGCAGGTCCCAGAGCGCCCCTTCCTCTGTCCCGGCGGGGTGGCCCGCGGAACTGGTAATGTGTTACCTCCCCAATGAGGCCACCGAGGAATACGCCGAATACAGGGGTATGGTCCAGGGTGAATTAAGCGCCTTCCTGGGCATCAAGGTAACGGAAGTCAACGCGGCGGACTACAACGCGGTGGTGGAGGCCATGCGAACCGGGCACGCGGATATTGCCTCTTTCGGCCCGGTTACCTATGTGCAGGCCGTGGAACGGGCCGGGGTGGAGGCGATGGTTGTGGTGGCCCCCTTTGGGGACAAGAGCCAGGCCGGGTA